>DASQPS010000288.1:0-5838 GCA_035643845.1 Gemmatimonadaceae bacterium
ACCTCTGTCTCAGCGCCGACACTGCTCCCTGGTCCTCCGGTCGCGATCGCGCAGACGAAAATTGCCACGCCCGATACCTCATTTCTTGTTCGCGAAAGCGCATCGAGCCGGTCGCGCCCAGTCGAACAGCATCGTTCTGAAAAACCGACCGAACGAAAAACGCAGCAAGCCTCCATTTCGATTCCGACTGTATCGCCGCTCATGATGACGCGTTTCGATTCCATATTCGGCGCAGCTGGCGCTGCCGCGCGTGTTCCCGGCGAAGTCTCGATCAAAGCTCCGCCTGCTTCCATCGCCACGTCGCGACCGGATTTCAATTTCACGGAGCCATCTACTCCGCAGCGAACGAGGGCGCGCCTGATAGGAGCTCTGCCCACCCCGCGCTACCCGGATCAGTTGATCGGCGTTGAAGGCGAAGTAGAGGTTCGCTTCAACGTCGACACTACCGGTCATCCGGTAATGTCGACGTTCTCAGTCGTCAGCTCGCCCGAGCTGCTCTTCACCGAAGCGGTGCGCAAGGCCATCATCGGAATGCGCTTTGAGCCAGCACGTAGTGGCGGCCCGAAATCGACCGCGGTTGTCGACGCGGTCGATGTTCGATTCGTGTTCACGGTCCCCAAGCGATCGTAAAATGCTGCGGCGACAGATGCAGAACGGCGCCCTTTGGGGGCGCCGTTCTGCTTTTTGACCTCAATTATTCTGAGGCGAGATCGCGCTAGTCGACGAACGGGGCGATGATCTCCGCAAACGAGTTTCTCGCTCTGTTCAGTCGCGATTTTACCGTTCCGAGATTGCAGTCGGTTATCTCGGCGATCTCTTCATACGACTTGCCTTCCAGCTCTCTGAGAATGAAGACATTCCTGTGGTGCTCAGGCAGCTTGGCCACGCTTTCCTCCACGATCTCTCTCAGATGACGCTTGCGATACATATCATCCGGACGTGAAGTCGTATCCTCGAACTGGAGCGGACGATCTTCGTCCTGAAAATTCTTCTGCACGGTTTGAAAAAGCACCAATGGGTTGCGTGAGCGGTTCCGCAGCTCGTTCTTGGCGAGGTTGGACGCAATCGTATAGGCCCAGGTCGAGAACTTCTTGGAACGGTCAAAGCGGTGCAGGTGGCGGTACACGCGAATGAACACTTCCTGCACGAGGTCCTCTGCCTTCTCCCGGTCTCCGATAGTGCGATACACGAAGTTCAGAAGGCGCGTCTGGTAGCGGGTTACGAGTTCAGAGAAAGCCCGCTCCTCGCCCCCGAGGAAGGCGGTGACGACGGCTGAGTCGTCCATCGCCTGCAGCCGCTCCCTGATGGTCGCGCCCTCTACAGCAACTACTTGCTTACGGACGATGTCAGCCATAACCCTCTCCTATATGTAAGAGACTGTCACGACGTAGTATCGTGTTACAGCTCTGCTTGGAACTTTTTCCTATACCTTATATAGCACGCGCCATGCCGGCCTACTCACAGGACTAAGCTGTTATGGCCCAACAGCTTACATCCTTAGCTCAACTGGTGGGGCTTGTCCATATTCCGAAAGCCCTGTCCTATTTACATGACACGTCAGCGTCTTTCATTGATTAGACGCCAATTTGGCCTGCGGGGTTAATGGCTGGCGCGAAATCCCGCGGCGAACAGCACTCCAAGAGCTGTCTTTGCGTCCTGGATCTCACCGGCTTCTATCATTTCGAGCGCGCGAGAGAGGAGCGTTGGTTGCAGTTCGAGAAATTCATCCGCTTCATGCTTAGTCTCTCCAGAGACCAGATCGGTTGCCATGAAGACGTGAATTTTCTCGTCGGTAAATCCGGGCGTCGTCAACATGCTGAAGAGGTATTCCACCTTGCCGGCTGAGCAACCAGTCTCTTCTCTCAGCTCCCTGACCGCGCAATCTTTTGGCGCTTCACCGGGGTTCAATCGGCCTGCTGGGATCTCAAAGATGTAGCCCTCAGCGGCGTACCTGAATTGGCGGATCAAAAGAATTTGAGGGTCTTCGCCGGTCGGATCAGTCAGGAACGGTACTATGGCACTGGCGCCGGGATGACGAACCATCTCGAGCTCGCCAACAGAGCCATCTGGAAATTCAACTGTGTCGACGTCGAGCGAAATCACTTTTCCCGTATAGATGCGTTTCGACGCTTTGCGATTCGGAAAGCTCTTCCCTCCTTGGGTCATTGGGCTCTGCTATGCATCGTGCACGGTGATTTTGCCAAGATCCAGGCCGCTTAGAGCCGTCCCGATTTTTCCAGCGTCCCCGACTATGACTGTTTGCAGCTGCTCGGGGTGCAGGTGCAACCGCGCGGCCGTCAGCACTTTCTCCGCGGTGATGTTGTGGATATTCCGACGGTACGAATTGTAGTAATCGGGCGGCAGATCGTAGATCGCGAGAGTGCCCAGTGCCGACGCGATTGCGGAGGTCGTCTCATAACGGATTGGGAAAACTCCTTCGAGGTAATCTGTCGCAAGAGAGAGTTCCTGATCAGATATCTGTTCGCTGCGAATTCGGTCGATCTCATTGAAGATTTCGCGCAGCGCGAGAGTCGTGACTTCGCTCTCCACGGCTGTGGAGATTACAAACGGACCTGGCCCTCGGCGCCAATCGAAATAGGACGACGCTCCATAGGTGTAGCCATGCACCTCCCGCAAGTTGAGATTGATTCTCGATCCAAAGAGCCCACCGAGCACCGCATTCATCACGAGCGTGGCGAAAAAATCTGGATGCTTTCGCGGAAGTCCCACATGGCCGACCCGAAGTTCGGACTGTGGTGCTTCAGGTTTATTTACAACGTGTGCCGATTTCTCGGTCGTCCGTGCCGCGGCCACGACGTGCTGCTTCGCGTCTGTACCACGCGGCCATCCGCGGAACGCACCCATCACAATGTCTTTTGCACCGTCGGAAGCGACATCGCCACTGAGAACTGCCGTCGTCACGCCCAGGCTATATCTCGAACGGAAAAAGTGCTCGACATCGGCCGGCGTGAGAGAGCTTACGCTGTTCGCGCTCCCGTCATCGGGTTTCGAGTAGCGTGAGTCCGGGGAGTACAAAAATTCCGAGAATTTCTCGTCTGCCAAACCACGGGGTTCGGATTGCAGTTGCAGAATCTCCGCGAGTCGCTCTGCTTTGAGTCTCTCGACTTCTCTCTCTGGGAAAACAGGATCGCGCAGCACTTCACCGAGTAGGGTGACCGCTTCGGGAAGCTTGTCCGACAGAACAGTCATTTTGAGAAATGCGCTGTCCCAGTCCGCACCCGATTCGAGCGACGTCCCAAGTCGCTCAAACTTTTCCGCGAGCTCGGCGCCATCATATCTGCTGGTCCCTTCGAGCAACGCCGACGCTGTAAGGGAGGCAACCCCTTCCTTGCCAGCCGGCTCGTTGGCTGAACCGGCATCTATAACTACGAGCAGCGTCACAAGCGGGAGTTTTGCTACCGGAGCGGTTAGTAAGCGCACTCCATTCGGCAACACTTCGTCGCGAAATGGGGGAAACTCATACCTGCGCGGCGGGCCAGGTGTGGGCCGAAGGACCGCGACCACTTAGCCCGCGCTCGCAGCAGCCACTAGAGCATTCTCGGACTCGACCGCGTCACGTGGCACGTACACGAGGCTGGCTCTGTTGTCGTCTCCAAGGCGTTCCGCAACGATCTCGTTCACTTTCGCCGCGGTCACAGCGCGATATTTTTCGACTTGCTCGTTGACCAGCTCGGGCTCCTCGAAATAAGTGGCGAACATTGAAAGCCTGTCAGCTTTTTCTCCCGCAGATTGCAACGAGGCTGTGAGATCTGTCTCGACGAGTGCTATCGCCCTTTGAACCTCTTGTTCAGTAGCGCCGTCGCGATGCAACCGCTCGATCTCGCGCTCCACTTCCTCCTCGAGTTGCGCGGCGCTCGTTTCCGGGCGAGCGGTGACGTCCACCACCAGGAGGTCTGTACCCTTGGCAAGATCAAACGTGAAGGCTGACGCGTCGGCCGCTATTTGTCGTTCGCGAACGAGCGAACGCTGAAGCCTGCTGCCGCGGCGCATCCCGAGGAGAGCACCTGCTATACTTGCCGAGTAGTACTCATCGGTTCCAAAGAGCGGCGACCGAAACGCCATGAAAATTCTCGAGAGGCTGACGTTGTCATAGACGACCTTTCGCCGCGGTTCCCCGAAAACAGGAGGAAGGCCCATCGGCGCCAATGGCGGCTTGCCTTTGCCTCTCGCAATTGGCCCGAAGTAGTCACTAACGAGTTTACGCGTCGCCTTCGGTTCAAAATCACCAGCAATCGATAGCACAGCGTTGTCAGGCGTGTAGTACGTCGCAAAAAACTGCGCGATGTCGTCGAGCGATGCCGCGGACAAATCGTCCATCGAACCGATCAGCGAGTGATGAAAAGGGTGAGATGGAGGGAACACCAGCTCCTGCATTTTCTCCAGCATCGTTCCGTAGGGCTGGTTATCAACCGACCAGCGCCGTTCATTCTTGACCACATCGCGTTGTGTATCGAGTTTCTCCTGAGTCATTGCCGGGAGCAGCTCGCCCATCCGATCCGCTTCGAGCCAGAGTGCTAACGCGAGTTCGTTCGAGGGAACAGTCTCGAAGTAATTCGTGCGCTCGAGCCACGTGGATCCATTCAGCGTTCCACCTGCCCGCTGTATCAGCTCAAAATGCTCGTTGGATCCGACATGTGCTGACCCTTGAAACAGCATGTGCTCGAACAAGTGCGCGAATCCAGTCCGGCCCGGCCGTTCGTTGGCGCTACCGACGTGGTACCAGAGGTTCACCGCGACTATGGGCGCTGTGTGGTCTTCCGAGAGGGAGACGAACAACCCGTTATCGAGATGGAAGGTTTCTACCGGAATTCGCATTGTCGTAAATTGCCCGCCATGCAAACCTACTGGAACCCCCTGTGAATCCAGCGACGATTGCCGCGGTTATAGTAGTCGTGCTGGCGGCTGGTTTCCTTGCGCTTTGGTGGTACCAGGAAAGGATACTTTTCCAGCCACCCCGCAAATACGGTGAGCCGACCGCTGAAGGTCGCGTTGACTACACCGCTTCTGATGGCAAGTCACTTACAGGCTACGTCGTTGGTGATCCGCGAATCGCAAAGGGTTTTCTCCTTTGCTTTCACGGGAATGCAGACCTTGCCATGTGGCAGATCGAATGGGCGCAGGTCTTACACCTTCGCACAGGCTATTTCGTATTTCTGGCGGAATATCGGGGTTACATGTCGCTGGCTGGTAGCCCGACGTACGCTACGACCAAGCTGGATGCTCTCGCGGCGTATGAGTGCGTCCGCTCTTCGATCGGTGACCGGATCAGCCGCATAGCCTATTTCGGCCACTCGCTCGGAAGTGCCGTCGCGGCCGAGTTAGCCGAGGTTCACCCTCCCGACGCTCTCTTGCTCCAGTCGCCGTTTTCTTCTGCTCGCGACATGGCGAGGATCATCGTGACGAGCCCAATCGCTCTCCTATGGCGACTCGTTTCTCGCATCCACTTCGATACCGTTGCGGTGGTTTCGCGTCTGGACGTCCCGACTGCTGTCGCGCACGGAAAACGTGATCGGATCGTCCCGTTTAGAATGGGCCTCGAGGTCTATGAAGCAGCTAAGATCAAGGGCCCTCTTCTCGTCGTGGACCGCGCCGGCCACGGCGATATGGTAGCCATAGCAGGAGACGAGTACTGGAGCTGGATTGCTACGGCTCTTGAGTCGTGATTCCTTATTGAATCACATCGCCCGAGATATTCCGGATGATGATCGGGCCGATGTTCGTCGACTTGAGGCCTGGTTCAATCGTCTTTCGATCGCCCACGATCACAATCGCCAGAGCTGCTGGATTGATGTATTGCTGCGCAACGCGATTGACGTC
>DASQPS010000289.1:0-3188 GCA_035643845.1 Gemmatimonadaceae bacterium
ATTTCACCACCAGGGCAAATCTTTCGCCCGCCGCTCGCCTGAAATCGAAGCAGCGAAGCAAAACATCTTTCAAAAAAAACACGGGGCCGACGGGGCTCGAACCCGCGACCTCTCGAGTGACAGTCGAGTGCTCTAACCAAACTGAGCTACGGCCCCAACTCTGGAGTCGGGGTCGTAAACCCCTCCCTCATTACGCCTGCCCTCTCGGACTGGTTGTCAATCAGTCCGTCTCAATCTCGATCCCGCTTCCCGCATAGCCCCAAGGGGAATCGAACCCCTCTCTGCACCGTGAAAGGGTGCCGTCCTAACCGATAGACGATGGGGCCGATCGATGCTCACGCATCCTTCATCCATCTATAGCGCTAACGGGATTCGAACCCGTGTTTGGGCCTTGAGAGGGCCCCGTCCTAGTCCCCTAGACGATAGCGCCGCAACCACAACGACCCGCTCACCGGGCAAAAACTAATTCAACAAATCTCCAACAGGCCCGGAGGGAATCGAACCCCCAACCGCCGGTTTTGGAGACCGGTGCTCTACCAATTGAGCTACGGACCTAGTCTGTAACTGCGAACCGTCGACCATTCCGAACTGCGGACCAATCGGCTCGGTGCGCCACTCGGCCGCCGTTCTTAAGGGGTGGCTGACGGGAATTGAACCCGCAACCCCCGGAGCCACAGTCCGGTGCTCTAACCAATTGAGCTACAGCCACCATGCATCACACCGACCCAAGACCACAGAGTCGTTTGATCCTGCATCTTAATCCCCATCGACAATCGAATCAACGTTCGCGCGCGCCAGCTACTTCGCGCGGTCCATGTACTCGCCCGTATTCGGATTCACTCGCACTTTCTCGCCGCTATTGACGAACTCAGGCACGTTCACCGTAACTCCGTTCTCCAGTCGTGCTGGTTTCGTGGAGGCAGTCTTCGTCGCGGTCTTCATTACCGGAGCAGTGTCAACGACCTGAAGAATCATCGAATTCGGAAGCTCGATTCCGATCACCCTGCCGTCGTAATACTCGGCCTGGATCTTCATCCCGGGCTGCATCCACTGCGCGTTGTCGCCGAGCACCTCCTCTTCGATCTCCAGCTGATCGTAGTTTTCGGTGTTCATGAAATGGTACGTGTTTCCGCCCTGATACATGAACTCGAGATCGTGCGTCTCCATCGATGCCTTCTCGATGGTGTCCGCCGCCCGAAAGCGGTGCTCGAAATTATTTCCTGTGCGGAGATTCTTGAGCTTCGCCTGCACCATTGCGCGAAGGTTGCCCGGCGTGTGATGACGAAACTCTACTACTCTGCAGGGATCGCCGTTGAAAACGAGGACCATCCCACGCCGGATTTGGGTGGCTGGCATTGCCATATCGGTATTCCAGAACTGGGTTCAGAAGTTGAGCGATCGAGCAGCCGCATTGATCGTCAGGCTGGCCTCGAAGCGAAGCGTAAACGTAAACAGCCTCGAAACTTAGCCGCTTTTCGAAACTCGGTCAAGCTGCTGCACTATGGGCTTGAGCGCTTTCCACACGTTGTCGGCGACGATTCGCTCTCCGGCGAGATTGGGATGCACGCCGTCTGCCTGGTTGAGGCGCGAAATTCCCGCGACTCCGCTCAGCAGAAATGGAATCAGCGCCACGTTCTCTCGCTTGCTGACGTCCGCATAAATAGAGTGGAAGCTGCGCGTGTAGACCGACCCGTAATTGGGCGGCGCTTCCATTTGGACGAGCGCGATTTTGGCGCGCGGCTGTTTTTGCCGCACGGCTGATATCACGCGCTCCAAATTTGCCCGCGCTGCGTCCGGTGAAAGGCCACGCAAGGCATCGTTCGCGCCGGCCTCGATAACCACCAGATCCGCAGGAGTTCTGAGCACCCAATCGATTCGACGCGCTGCACCAGCAGTCGTCTCGCCAGACAACCCCGCGTTGACCGCTTTTATCGGGAGTCCATCCGCCGCGGCCTTCTTTTCGATCATCATCGGAAATGCCTGGTCGGGATCGAGCCCGAGGCCGGCAGTGAGGCTCGTGCCGAAGAACAAAACGACGGGCCGTGCTGTCGGACGAGAGACGGCCACCGTCGAAGCGGCCGCCGAGTCGGCACTTTTGCTGGGTTCACTCATGTTATTCTTCGCGTTTCCAACATTCCGGACATTCTCCGTTTTTTCCCCGCCTCCGCAGGCGAGCAGCGTTACGAGTATCAAAAGAAACGAGCCACCCGTCGCGCGTAGCGCAGACCGCCGGGCTGTCATGACTTTGCACGCTCCGACCCAAACCTTACTGCGATCATGTTGATTGCCCGTGAAGTGACGAAAGAGTATATGAGCGGCGAGCAGAAGCTCGCCGTGCTCCGGGACGTGTCGTTTACGATTGCTCAGGGAGCGTTCGTCGCAATCGTCGGACCTTCCGGAAGTGGAAAGACGACACTCCTCGGACTCCTGGCTGGTCTTGATACACCGACCCGCGGCACCGTGCTCCTCGACAACGCTGATCTCGGCAAACTAAACGAGAACCAGCGAGCGCGACTCCGTGGCGAAAAGGTCGGATTCGTGTTCCAGACTTTTCAGCTGATTCCGACACTCACCGCACTGGAAAACGTCCAGGTCCCGCTCGAGCTTCGGGGCTCTCCGGGCGCCACAGAGCGCGCTCGAGACTTGATTGACCGCGTCGGACTCACCGGACGCGGCCATCATTTCCCAACGCAGCTCTCAGGCGGGGAGCAGCAACGCGTAGCAATCGCGCGCGCATTCGCCAATTCCCCGCGAATCCTTTTCGCCGACGAGCCGACGGGAAATCTGGACAACGCCACCGGTCACAGAATCTTCGAGCTTCTTCAATCCCTCAACAGCGATGGCGGCTCGACCATCGTGCTCGTCACACACGATTCAACGCTTGCGTCCCGCGCGTCGAGAGTGATTCGCCTTCTCGATGGAGCCGTCGTCGAAGACACCGGCGACAACGCCCAGCAAATCGCCTGACGCGTGTCGACGAGCATCTGGAATCTCGCCTGGAGGGAGAGCCGAACCGCACGGCGCCGCCTCTTGCTTTACATGTCGTCAATCTCGCTCGGAGTTGCGGCCCTCGTTGCGATCGACTCCTTCTCGGCGAACATCGTCCAGTCGGTAAAAGACCAGTCGCGCGCGCTCATGGGCGGAGACATTTCCTTCAACTCCTCGAAGCCATTTCCGCCGGCGATCGA
>DASQPS010000290.1:0-6693 GCA_035643845.1 Gemmatimonadaceae bacterium
CTCAGCGTGAGCTCCTGCTTCGCGATTCGTACGGAGATTCCCGGATCCAGATAGAGCGTGTGTCCTGGGCGACGAAACCCATCATCCCCGCCGCCGACTATGTCGCGCAGTGGGATGCCGTCGATGCGTAGTCCAAGATTCACCGATGTTCCGGTCTTGGGTGCGAGCGCGTAAGCGAGCCCGACGCGCGCGGAGTAAACGTCGGGCACTGCGAGAGTGACACCCGCGAGCGGCGAGGGTACTCCCGTTTTCTTGCGCGGACTTACCAGGTAGGAACCAGACGCATAGGCCACGAATTGATGGCCCACCGCCTGGTATGCCTGCGATTGAACGATGAAGCCTAGACTCCCATCGCCAGGCTGAATCGATTGATCGACGACCCTCTGAGTGACCGTGCCATCAGCGGCGTGGAAATCATCCTCGATATTGTTCCTGCCCGTCGGAAGCTTTGCTCCGACGCCAAGAGAGACATTTCCGTCCATGTGCATGTTGGGGTCAAGGAGCCAGCGAGTGAGAATAGCGTTGACGTCGCCGATTCCTGTTGCTTGCACCTTGTGCCGCGAGCCATCCGCGTACAGACGGGAATGCGTGCCGGTCGACAGCGGCAGTGTGACCGCCACACTCGTCCGGCGACTGAATCCGTAGCTAACTGTGAGATCGAGCGAGTGGATGTTCAGGTACAATGGCTTGCCGAACGGGGCGGCTGACTCGTCGACCTTTGTTCCGACGAACCACTGATCTGCGTACAGCCGTCTGTACGACGCGCCGACCTGCCACTCGCCTGTCGTGAGCAAACCGTCTCGCTGTCCGCCCAGACTGGGGGACGTGAACCGCACCGGCATTCAACCTTGTCCGAATGCCAGTGCGGGCAGGAAGAGCAAACCGCCAATCAACGCGCTGCTCACGAGGCAGAGCATCCGGCCGTGCCGTGGGGTAAAGCTCATGACCCGCTCCGTCGCCTGAGGTTAGAGAATGCTTCCTGTAACGCTTGGCCGCTAGAGGACGGTCACCGTGAGCTACTTCACGCTGAACTGGTAGCAGTCGCTCTCGAGAGCGATCTGATTCATGTCGGGCGTATGATTCGCCGTCGCCCGGACAACGCGGAAATAGATGTCGAACGTGGTTCCCACGGGGTTGGTCACAACTCGGAACAAGTCTTCGGTTCCGGTGCCCTTGTCGTCGGTGGTGATCGATTGCGGCGGCAGCGCTGGTCCCAATCCCAGCGTCAGCCAGTTTGTACCCGTGCAGCTGCCGTCCAGGTTCAAGTCGGTGGCGCGCTGGAGAAAGTACTCGGCATTCGGCGCCAGGTCCCTTACCCACACGCCGAGATCGAATTTTTCCAGGTTGTCATTTCCGGCTTGCCGAAATTTCACGTGCCCGAAACCCGCGTCTCCAGCCACACAATCCGTGACGGCGGGCATGTGCTCCGAGCACGGCTGCAGGAGAACTTCGAGATTGTAGTTCGGAGTGTCACCGGTGGAGCGATCCGTTGCGAGACTCGCCGTTGTTGATGTCGCCTGCGGACTGGTCGGGCTTTCCCGACACGCCGTCGCGGCAAGCGCCACGATTGCTAATGATGCCGCTACTGATCTGGTTCTGGGCGCGCGAAAACCTGCCTGTGTGTTGAGGGCCAGCATGTGGGAATCTCCTCTTGGCGCGATGGAGCGTCGCGAGAGGGTTTACCAAATGGTGAACCGTCAACGACGCCGAGTCGCACGGAAGCTGTTATCGGAGCGTTTGCTGCCTGTCACCAAGGCGTTATTCTTTGCGATTTTTTTGCTTTATTTGAATTTCTTTCTGAAAATGAGTCCTCGAAGCCCGTTATTGGCTTAGGCGGTGCTCTCAGACGTCCGGGCGTCGCGCGAATCGCGTTTGCGCCGAAGTACGCCCGCCGACACGAGGGCGATCAAAAGACCCACAGGAAACGGCTCGATGAATGTGGTCGCGGCAACCCACATTGGGTTCTCGGCGTTCTTCGTCATCGCTTCCATTGTTGCTCGAGTGTTCGCGATTTCCGCCTCGCTCTTGCCATTCTTGCGCGCCTGATCCACAGTCGATTGCGCGTACTTCGAATAAAAATCCGGCATGAACTTGAAGTACAGCACTTCCCACGTCGCGACGTAGCCGATGCTTCCGATTATGGCAATGAGAAGGCCGACGGTCAGCGCCCGACCAAATCCGATGCTGCCACCCAACACATTGTCGCGGTACGACCGAACGCCGAAGTACACCATCAGGAAAGCGGCGACGATGCCCGTGTAGCCGACGACGTAGCTGTGGTCGCTGAGGGTTTTGATGAACGGCAAGGTGGCGAACATGAACAGGGCCATGATCGCCGCGGAGATGAGGCCGAACGTCCAGACTATTTTCTTCATGGGAGATGGGTTGGAGACGGCGGCATTCTGCATTTGTGCGTGGAATCGCGCGTCATCCGTTCGGGTGATTTTTCGCCGGACGGACGAAAATCACCCGTTCAGGCGATCAATCCCTGGTCTTTCGCGATCTGGACAGCCTGGGTGCGGCGGCGCGCGTTCAGCTTGTCGAGCAGCCGGCTGGAGTGCGTCTTTACCGTATTCTCGCTCACGAAGAGCTTCTCCGCGATCTCGCGGGTGCTCAGGCCCGCGGCAATCTGGGTCAGGATCTCGTGTTCGCGCGGCGTGATGCCGAGTTGCTCGAGCCGCGCCTGATTGACAGCGAAGGGTTGGGCCTCACGGACGACGATGATCTCCTTCTCCGTCTGCCGGCCGGTCATCTTGAGGCCCAACCAAACCCCGAGCGTCGCGAAGATCAGCGCGACGAGTCCGCCGTAGATCTCGAGTGAGTGCTCGACGACGAGGAAGCGGTACTCGATCAGCTTCAGGGCGACGATGAGAACGCCGCCGAGCAGGCCGTAGACGATGACAGTGCGGCGCACAGCCGTGGTCGGTTAGCTACAGCGTTCTCGGCTCATACCGCATCGCCACAACACCAGAGTCGAACTCGAGTCGGCTCACGAGCTTCAGGTCGAGGAGGTTCGATAGCCCCGCGAACAACGTCGGCCCATGACCTGCCACCCTCGGGTGCACCACGAACTCATACTCGTCGATCAACCCCAGTTCTGCCAACGCGAACGGAAGCGTGACGCCGCCGGTGAGCAGTCCCTTGCCCGACTCCTGCTTGAGTTTTTCAACGGCTCTTTTCAGATCGCCGCGCACAATCTCCGCATTCCAATCGACCTGATCGAGTGTGCTGGACACCACGTATTTCTTTTTTGCATCGATCGTTTGCGCGAAGGCCTCCATGTAATCAGGCCGCGCACCCGCCGCCACAGGATGCCGCCATCCTTCCTGCATCATTTCATACGTCACTCGCCCGAAGAGAAGTGCATCGGCCCAGTCGATGTTCTCGATCGCGTGACGATGGATGTCTTCGTTGGGGATGCCCACGCGATGATCGCAGCATCCGTCCAACGTCACGTTGATCGAATACCTGAGCGGTCGCATCAGCGCGTCGATTCTCTGTGAGTGATCATTTCAATGGGCTATAGTCGGTCGCCACCATGAAGGTGTTCTCGACGTCCACATGCACCTGCATCTCGCTGCGCGTTTTCACCCAATCCGGATCCGCGTTAAATGCCGCCCATGCTGAGTCCCTCGCGGCGGCATCACGGAACGCGAGTATATATACGAGTTGATCGAGCCTCGCGACCGGCTGCCAGAATCCGATTACGGTCATTCCGTGCTTCTGGAAAAGCTCGATGGTGCGTTCGCGAAAGCGTGCGTGCAGCACGTCCGCCGAGCTACCTTCAGCTATCGTGTACGTGCGAAGCTCGAAGCAGCGCGAATCCTTTGCCGTGTTCTTGATGTCGAGCCCGGGCCCGCACGGTGGGGTCGCGGCGCGCGACGTCAACGCCTCCGAGTGTGCCAGGATCCTGTACGATCCCGCAGCGCCCGTTGTGCCGAGTGTGGCGATGGTCAGGAACGAAGCAACGAGAGCTGCCGATCCAAAGGCGAATCGAGTTTTGTCGTGCATGGCCCGGTGCGAAGACGGTCGCCAACCTTATCACGCGAGTCGTCGACTGACAAGCAGAGATTTTCGAACCGCAGTGGGCTGCGGACTAGCTGAGACTTAGAACCCGGTCAGCCTCTGGTAGCCGTGCCGCATCGGGAATTCCTTGTTGTGCGCCGTCGATCGCCGCAGGCGGCGCCGCAACGCTCAGCCGCTTTGCAAAAATCAGCTTGTCATCGCCCGGTTTGTAATACTCCTTGACGCAGCCGACGAGATCGTACCCCGATCTCTCGTAGAATTGGATGGTCCCGCCGTACGTTTCCTGCGACGAGGTCTCGATCAACAATAGTCTTCCGCCGCGGCGCACAATCTCTTCTTCGGTGAATTTCATCAGGCGCTTACCGACGCCGCCACGATGTTTTGACTTGTCGACGGCAATCCAGTAAAGGTCGTAGGTCGACTCGGTCAGAGGCGTCGGACCGAAGCAGACGTAGCCCAGAACTTCCGATGCGTCTTCTCCCTGCGTCTCCAGAACGTACGTGAGATACCCGCTGTGCTCGCCTAGCTCGAGCCATTCGTCGATCAGTTCCAGTGCGGTGGCCACTTCCTCGGGTGTGAAATTCCCGGCGTTCTCGAGAATCCGGAAGACGCCCCCGCGGTCCGCTGCGACCATCGACCTTATGATCTGCTTCATCGAGTCGTCGCTACTATATATGTATGGATCTACCGAGGACGCCCAGGGCGGCTTCCTTGATCGCTTCGCTGAGCGTGGGATGAGGATGCACTGTGATCCCAATGTCCTCCGACGACCCGCGGAACTCGAACGCCAGCACCGCCTCCTCGATCATCTCCGACACGTTCGCCCCAATCATATGCGCGCCGAGCAGCTCGTCTGTCTCGGCGTCCGCGATGAACTTGATGAAGCCAGTCGTCTCGGCCGCCGTCCGCGCGCGCCCGTTCGCTGAGAACGGAAACTTTCCAACCTTGTACTTCCGTCCCGTTGCTTTGACTTCGTGCTCCGCAAGTCCGACGGTCGCGATCTCGGGCCACGTGTACACGACTGACGGCATCGACTTGTAGTCCATGTGGACCTTGTGGCCAGCGATGACTTCGACCGCGATCACGCCTTCCTCCTCGGCTTTGTGCGCGAGGAGCTTTCCACCGACGGCATCACCGATGGCGTATACATTCGGAAGATTGGTGCGCATCTGCGCGTCGGCCAGAATTTCGCCGCGTTTCCCGATCTTTAGTCCCAGAGAGTTTGCATCGATGCCCGTAAGCACCGATTTCCGTCCGACTGAAACGAGAACGTAATCGGCGTCGATCGTTTCCTTCGTGCCATCCTTCTCGACGTCAACGAGAACACGATTCGCCTCGACCTTCGCTCCCGTGACCTTGGAACCGACGCGAATGTCGAGCCCCTGCTTCCGAAAAACCTTATCCGCTTCCTTGATGATCTCTTCGTCGTTGCCGGGAAGGATCGTCGGCATCAACTCGACGACTGTCACCTTGGCGCCGAGCCGGCGCCAGACGGAGCCGAGCTCGAGTCCGATCACTCCGCCGCCAATAACCAGCAGATGCTTCGGCACCTCTGGAATTTTCAGAGCGCCGATATTCGACAGCACGCGCTTCTCGTCGAATTTGAGAAACGGCAATTCGATCGGAAGCGATCCGGTAGCGATGATGACGTTCTTCGCGCGATAGGATTCCGTCTTTCCATCCGCGCCCGCGACGTCCACGACGTTGCCGGACTTCAAGGTTCCGCGCCCTTTCGCCCACGTGATCTTGTTCTTCTTGAAGAGGAACTCGATGCCCTTGGTGTTCTGGGCGACGACGTTGTCCTTGCGCTTCATCATCGTCGGCAGATCCAGCTTCACCTCGCCGACGGTGAAACCGTGCTCGGCCGCGTGTAATCGGGTGAATTCGTAATGCTCGGTCGACGTCAGGAGCGCTTTCGACGGAATGCACCCGACGTTGACGCAAGTTCCGCCGAGCGTCTTGTCCATCTCGATGCAAACTGTGTTGAGGCCAAGCTGGGCGGCGCGAATTGCTGCTACATATCCACCGGGTCCGCCCCCGATGATCGCTACATCGCAGTCGATCATCTATTCGATAAGCATCGCGGCCGGATCTTCGATGAGCTCCTTCACGCGTACGAGGAATAGCACCGCCTGCTGACCCTCGACGATGCGATGGTCGTACGACAGCGCGATGTACATCATCGGCCGGATCTCGACCTTGCCATCGATCGCTACGGGCCGATCCTGAGTTTTGTGCAGTCCGAGTATGCCGACCTGTGGAAAGTTGATAATGGGCGTCGATACCAGCGATCCGAATACGCCGCCATTCGTGATGGTGAACGTGCCGCCGGTGAGATCGTCCATCGTCAGCTTGCCGTCGCGCGCCCGTTTGGCGACTTCACTGATGTCCGCGCTGATTTCGATCAGTCCTTTGCGATCCGCGTCCTTGACGTTTGGAACGACCAATCCCTGCTCGGATGCGACCGCGATTCCCATGTTCACGTAATGCTTGTAGATGATGGAATCACCATCCACCTGCGCATTAATAGTCGGGAATTGTTTTAGAGCCTGACACGCCGCTCGCACAAAAAACGGCATGAACGTCAGCTTGACGCCGCGCTCCTTCTCAACGCGCTCCTTGTACTTGTCGCGCAGAGCATTGAGCGCGGACATGTCGACTTCGTTG
>DASQPS010000291.1:0-2911 GCA_035643845.1 Gemmatimonadaceae bacterium
CCCGCTCCGACTCACCAGCGGTTCTGTATAAACTCCGCGTCGCTGAAGCGCGAAGACCGGTAATCATTGGGAAGCACTACCGCCACCCTGGGTAAGCGGTAACAGAACGGGTGTGCTCTCGTTGCCGGTTCGATCAACGGAAGATACGGCGACTTCGTCGGGAAACTGCCCGCCCGCTAGTCGTGGAATCATGTAAAAACGCTGCAGGCCCGGCACGACTTCCGTCGTCCAGTCGCTTCCGACGCGGGTTCTAATCAGCCAGAGCCAGGTTGGCTCAGGCCCCTGCGGTTGCAGCGACAAAGTGTTGGTCGACGCGGCTGCGTCCCAGCCGGCTCTGACCGTCGGAGGCAACGGCGGTACGCTATCGAGCCAGGGCGACGCTGGTACCAGCGTTCGATCCGCATAAGGTCCCGACATTAGCTTGCGCGCGAGGTTGTCAGCATCACCCATAAGTGTCGTCATGCTGAAAAAAACATTTCCGGTCGCGCCAACCTGCGCTCTCGTCAGCGCGATCTGATTGAGAATTTCGTCGGCAAGCCAGCCTGTCGGACTACCATTGACCTTGTCGACGTAATTACCCGGCCATATGTGGCGGCCTTTCGCGTTCTGCTCTACCCACCACTCGAGCAAAACAGGATACGACAGATCAGCGCGATCGATCGGCCAATAGAGTTGCGGTGTGAAGTAATCTCCCCACCCATTCATCAGCCACTTCCTCGAATCTCCATACAGCTCGGCGTACGAATCGAATTTGCCCGCTGTTATTGACGGATAGCCGGGACGCCAGACACCGAATGGGCTGATTCCGAATTTCACCCACGGTTTGAGATTCTTGATCCCCACGTACACCTGGTGAATCAGGCTGTCGACATTCGCTCTGCGCCAATCATCCCTCGATAGGGTCCCCCCCGAAGCCTGATAACGACCCCAGCTTCGCGCATCCGGAAAATCCATGACCCTTCCACGCGAATCCTTTTCCTTGTACGGGTAGAAGTAGTCGTCGATGTGGACGCCGTCGATGTCGTAGCGCTTGACGACATCGAGCACGACACGAATTGTCTGCTCCCGGACTGCGGGTTCTCCCGGATCCATCCACAACATGCTGCCGTAGCGTTTCACCAGCTCGGGATGCGTGACGCTGATATGATTGGGCGCCGGCTTCGACTTGCCCGATGGATGCCGAGCACGATATGGATTGAACCACGCGTGCAGCTCGAGACCTCGTCGATGCGCCTCGTTCACGGCGAACTCGAGCGGGTCGTAGTACGGATCCGGCGCGCGGCCCATTTGTCCGGTGAGATACTCGGACCACGGCTCGTACGGCGATGCATAGAGCGCGTCGGCGGCTGGTCGCACCTGAAGAATCACCGCGTTGAGGCGTAGCTGCACGGCACGGTCGAGCATCTCGATCAGCTCTTGCTGCTGCTGCCGCGTGGAGAGACCCGGCTCCGACGGCCAGTCGATGTTCTGTACGGACGCAATCCAGGCGGCCCTGAATTCATGCCGGAGCGGTGGCGGCGCCGTCAGATTCTGAGCCGACGACCCCGGTGTCTGGCCGCATGCAATGTCACAACTGCTGAGCACGAAAAGTGAAAGGAGCAGTACGACGATTCGGGTTTTGGACATAGGCAAGCAATGTAAATCAGATGCGCATCAAAGGCCTGCTCGTCACCTCCTGCATTTTTTTCTACGCCTGCAAGCCGCCGACGCCGGCGGAGCAGATGGACTCCATCCTGTCGTGGGTCGCGACAGCCGGAATGACGGGCGAGGCATGGCTCCGCCACAGCACACCCGACACGTTCAGTCGCCAAACTCTGCAGCTCTCCGGTGAGACTATCCTCCAGATCTCGGGCGGGCTGCTGAAATCGCCGCCCTCCATGCTCGACTCGGCTTCCCTCGACAGTCTGATCACAGCAAGCCGCACTCACATCGCGCAGATGGCGCGCTTGATCGAAGCGAAGAATTCTCCCGCGTTTTCGAGGCAGCTCGACTCGCTCCGCGCGGCAGAGAAAATCATAAAGGCATGGGCTGACAGCGCTCAACAGCAACAATGAAAAAAATTTTCCAGATTGCCCTCGGCATCATCACGAGCATCGGCGGATTTCTGGAGGTAGGATCCGTCGTGACCGCGGTGCAGGGCGGCGCATCGTTCGGCTACCAGCTTCTCTGGGCAATCCTCCTCGGCACGATCTGCCTGATTTTTCTTGTCGAGATGTCCGGCCGCCTCTCGGCGGTGAGCAAGCATACCGTCGTCGACGCAATGCGCGAGAGGTTTGGATTCCCTTTCTTTTCGATCGTCGCGCTCGGCATCGTCCTCGTCGCCTTTATGGTCTTGGTCGCGGAGTTGGGTGGTATAGGCCTGGCTTTGCAGATTCTGACAGGCATTGGGTTTCCTTGGTGGGCGATCCCCGTGTCCTTCATCGTCTGGATTCTGATGTGGAAGGGGACCTTCAGCCTCATCGAGAACGGCGCTTCGCTTCTTGGGCTCGTCACCATCTCCTTCGCCGTTGCAGCCGTAAAGCTGCATCCGCAATGGAGCAGCGTTGGTCACGGATTCCTGCCAACGATACCCAGCGACTCGAAAGCGAAGTACGGTTTCATTGCGGTAAGCATCCTTGGCGCATCGATCTCGCCGTACCTCATGTACTTCTATTCATCAGGCGCCATCGAGGCCGAGTGGGACGAGACGTATGTCCCGATCAACCGCGCCATCTCGGTTTTCGGGATGAGCCTCGGTGGTTTCTTATCAATGGCGGTTCTGATTTGCGGCGCCGTTGCGCTTCAGCCGCGCGGAATAGACGTCGACAAATTCGAGCAGGCAGCACTACTCATGACGACAGCTCTACCTCGTTGGGGTTTCATACTCTTTGCTCTCTCGATGGTTTTCGCATGTCTGGGTGCCGCTCTGGAG
>DASQPS010000292.1:0-10557 GCA_035643845.1 Gemmatimonadaceae bacterium
GATACCTGAACCAGTACATGTTCGTTGGATCGGTCAGCCAGAGTGGCGTCGGCGCCTTTTCGCGCGCATCCTCCCAGCCCTGGCGCTTCATCCAGCTGCGATCGATATCACCGGTCATGATCGGATATAATCCGGCTGGAGAAAGCGTGACCGTCCGTCGCTTACCGTCCTGCTCGACCGTGAGTGGGATTCGGTCCATGTCGGGCACGATTCCAGTCGCCTGCAGAATCTCCGGCATCACCATGAACACCGGCGTGTAGGCGCGCACTCCCATCTCATTGTCTCGGCTTATGACCGGCCTGATGCGCGCTGCAGCCGAATCGACAGGCACGCCATTTATCGCAAGGAGGCGAGCGCCGAGGAGATTCGCGTGTGCGGAATCGGCGGCGCGGACGACAATGCCTTCCTCGAACCAGTAGAGTGTGATCGGCAGCGTGTGGAACGCGATCACGCTGTCGCGCCACGGAGCGACAGCGGAGTGTCCGTCGCCGACGAGAGCGTCGAGTTTCTGCAGCTCGACGATCACCTGGTGCCGCGCCAGTGTCGGCAGTCGCGCGCTGATCGAATTGAGCGCACTGTCGAACTGCACCGATGTCATTTGATGAAAGAGATTCGCGTGATGCGACGGCATCTCCTTTCGCAGGAACGCGAGATCCTCTCGCCAGCGCCTGACGCTTGCGGTGTCGAGTGTGTGCGGAGTCTGGGCTTTAACTGGAGCCGCGAGCAGGCCGGCTACTATAAGGAAGGCACTGAGAGATGCGCGCACTATAACCTTGGAAGACAGTACTGGTCTGACAGTGCCTCACTCCGGACGGTTGAAAGGAGCTCGTCCAACGGGGGAGTTTAACGTGGTATCGGCACAGCCTTCCATGTCGACGAGCAGCAAGCTCCGTAGACCGCCCCGCCTACCAAGCCGAGTGCACCGCCGCCAATCGCTCCGAGGAGGGCATTCCCTTCAGCGCTGATTCTTCCATCGCCGGTGTTGACATTGCCGCGAGCGGCGCCTGCTGCAGCTCCGCCAACGACTCCTCCAAGGAGTCCATAAGCCACGCTACGCACGAAGCTGCCGCCGCTACGCCGACGCACTTCGAGAAGAGCGACATCACTCAACGCGAACGGCGTCTCGCCATTCACTCCGCGCAGACTTATCGAGTCTCCGCTGATGAATCCGACTTTTCCTTCGACTCTCGGCTTAGGCGGCCGGGACAGCGTCAAACGGACTCGCTCTCCGGCCTTTATCGCGGGTGGCTGGCCCCAAATTACGCGCCCTTGGCCTCGCGGGCCTACGACCGCCGTCGGTCCGACCGAGCCTCTTAGCTGGCCCGTGGCGCGACTGGTCGGAACCAGCGCCATGACCACGGCGATGACGATGGAGATGGCTCTCAAAAATTTCATCGCGCATCCCTATTTGGAGTTTGAGCAGGCGTCGTTCACAGCCGTACCCGGTGGCACCTCCGGAAGGTCCCGCCGGTGCTCGGTCCCAGCAAGGCCACGGCCCGGCGAGACCACTTTGAATCGCGGGCGTGTCCTGCCCGTAATGAGAGAAGGGTCCCTTAGGTCAGGAATTCGGGCTTTAACCCGTTTTTCGGATACTGCAGAGCTGCGGTACGAGTTTGGCGGAATGGACCCTAGCCGTCGATACCCGGACCTGTCCCAGACAGCCGGAGTAGAGGGCGCGCACCCGTCCCTCAAAGATGGAGAGGCACCGTGGAAAACAATTCATCACCGATCGGAACGCTCGAGCCCGTCGACGCTCGGGGCACTTCACTGAACGGAAACGGCAGCAACGGTAGCGGCCGCAACGGCACTTCCGGTCCGCCACCACGCATCACCAATCGCGTTTACGCTTACCGCGAGCCGCGTTTCCGCGCGCTGACTCCGCTCTGGGAAAAATCTCGCTCGTTCGCACAACGAATTCGATCGTGGTTCATACGAAAACCAGCTCCCGATCTGGATCCCGAGGGCAACGGAGTCTACGCGATCACGAAGAACACCAACTACTGGTTCAATCGCGAGCTGTACGTCATCGAACAGGAAGCCTCGAAGCTCGCTGGTGAATGGGCGGAGAAGGGCTTGCCGCGACACGACGTCGTGCGGGACGGTCCCACCGAGCCCGAGCAAGTGCTTGCCATGAAATGCACAGAGCTCTATCGACAGTGGCACGATCGAGTTGCCATCAAGATGCAGGATGCGATTCAGGCGGGCTCCGCCGTACTCAACGGACAGATCACTACTTTCCGCGCGATGATCTATGCGATCGAGGCCAACACCAACGAGCGACACGCCGCCGAGCAGGAGATCGAAAACGCGGCACGAGCGGGCGAAGCGGACAAATCCACCGTCGGGTACGATCGAATTTTCAAGAGCACAGCCGGATTCTGGATCTTCGCCGGTATTCTCGCCGCCGCGGAATTCACCGCCAATTTCCCGGTATTCCGCTTGCTGCTCCCAATGGATTCCACGCTCGTGCAGCTCGCGTCGAGTCTTGGCGAGGCGGCCGAAAACAATTCGTGGCTCGCGGGTCCGTTCGTCGTGATGCAGGACATGCTGCTGCACTTTGAGGCGTTCGTCGTAGCCCTCGTCGCGGTGGTGATTCTCGTTCTCCTCGGAAAGACGGCGGGATCTTCCCTCCGATCCATCGTCGCGTTCAGCGTGAAGGAATCGCCGCTCGCGTCGACAACCATCCGCAGCAATCGCCGGCAGAATGCAGTCGTCCTTGCCGCAGCGCTCGCCGGAGTAGCGTTCGTCCTCTTGTTCATGTTTTCGGCGCGCGCTCAGATCGCAACGACTGCCGCCGATCGTGTCCACGCAGACAGCGTCTCGCTGCAACAGGCTCGCTCAGACCAGGCAGCTGCGGGGACCGATCTCACGAAGACAGCGGCGACGGCGCAACGCGAGCTCGAGGCGACGCGGACTCTGCAGCAACACACGGACGACGCTGCCTACGCGATCACGGTGCAGCGGGTCAACACCGCCATCCTCTACCTCAACCTCGGTCTTGTCATGGCGGCGATGACGCTCGGCTTCGTCTACAAGAAGGAGGAGCTCTCGGACAAGCGCGGAGAACACCCGATGCTTGCTCTGATGCGAAGGAAAATTCAGCGTCTCGACGCGGACGCGCTCAAGCTCAAACACACCGCGCAATCGGCCGAGAACGCGGCGCAGACGGAAGCGGGGCGTATCAATCATCTGGTACAATCGAATCCGCTGCGCGATTGGCGCGGAAAGCAGGCTGCGCTGCAGAGCGTGATCCCGCGCTTTCGCGGAGAGAACGCGGTATTGAGACGGCTCGATACTGCGAACATTCTCGCCTTCAAAGAGCCTTACGCCATTCCGTTGCCTGAGCTCGACGAGAGTGTGGAATTCAGGATGCCAATCGAATTCGCACAACTCCTGCGCGACCTCGACGGTCTCACGCGCGAATACGCACGCGTGGTGGGTTTCTCTTCAGCTGGCGTGCAGCAATCGTCGGCAGCGCGATCGCTATGAAAACCAACCTCGTTCTCGCCGCAGTTTTTTGTGCTACGCTTGCCTGCGCGGGCGCCGACGGCAGCGTACTCCCGCATGAATATCACTCGTACGTCGTGGGAATCGACATCTCAGGCAGTCGCACGCAGAACGAGCTCGCGGAATCGAAGCAGCTGTTGAACGCGCTCATCGACAAGCTCGAGGTCGGCGACAAGCTTACGCTCGTCGAGATGTACCAGGGCGGCAAGACGCCCGCGCGCCAATGGACGGACAGCACCCGTACGCCGCGCAATCCGGAAAAGATCGGGCCGTCTGAGCTGAGACGGCTGGATGATTTCAAGGCGATCGCGAGAATGCAGGCGCAGATCCTTTTCGACACGACCCGGGCTAAGGAAATCAGGAACACCGATATACTCGGCACTCTCGTCCGGGCGGCGGATTACTCGAGGCCAGCGAGCAACACCCGGCGAATCCTGCTGCTCCTCTCGGACATGATCAACGACACGCCGGATGTGACGATGACGACGCGAGAAGCGATCCCGACGGATGACTGGATTAAGCATCTATCGGCCGAGGGAAGAATCCCGGAGCTGCGCGATGTGTGCGTCATGGTGTCCGGCGCGGATGTGAGCAGCGCGCGTGGCGCCGCCATTCGGAGTTTCTGTGAGAAGTATTTTCAGGCGGCGGGAGCGCACCTCGATCCCGAGAACTACCGGAATATGATCGCGAACGCGGCGGATCTGAGCTGCGGAGCGTAGGCGGGAAGCAGTCGGTGAACGATGACCGAGGGCTCGGACTAACGGCATCGACGATCGCGGACTGCTGAGGACCGAGGACGCGGACTAACGGCATCGACGATTGCGGACTGATTGAGGATCGAGGACGCGGACTACCCGAGGAGTGCGGACTGACTGCTAACTGCAACTGCTCTCCCTCACTGGTGCGGGCTCGCAGCTAGAAGTTGCCCGCTCTGGTCAAATATCTTGACAGTTCCCCTTGGCGTAGCGGCAGTGGCAACTGCTCTCCGCCTTTGGCCATGAGGAGTGAGTCCTCGGTCCTCATTTGGTCCTAGTCCTCGGCCCTCAATCAGTCCGCAATCGTCGATGCCGTTAGTCCGCGTCCTCGGTCCTCAGCAGTCCGCAATCGTCGATGCCGTTAGTCCGAGCCCTCGGTCCTCATCCCGCTTCTAGTACCTCAATCCATATCCAAACCGATAGAGCGGATTCCGAATATCGTGCGCAAGATCTGGCCGCTGCGCGTCTACTTCTTCCATCGACGCCGGCAAATCAAACGGCAGCTTTCCTTCCGGTCGCGCGCGACCGGTCAGCACGTCGAGCAACGCTTGATCGCTGACGCCAAAGCTGCCGATGAGCGCGCGAGCGTGCTCCTTGATCGGCGTCAGCACTGCCGGGCGATCGAGATACACCACCGCGATTGTTGGCACCTTCGCGCTCACTCGCATGAATTCGCCGAAGCCGGGTGTGCTGTCGCTGTAGGCGAGGCTGCCCTCGTGGAAGAACTGTCCCATCATGAATTGCGGATGCAGTTGCTGAGATGGCGCGGAGATCCGGATGATGGCGAGGTCAGCCTGCGCTGGATCCGTGACGACCGTCCATCCTTCGCTCACGATTGCGGCCGAATCGATTCCTCGAACATAAACTCGGCGCGCTCTACGGCTTAACGGAAGGATTTTCGCGTCGTTCTCTAGCAGCACCAACGCCCGTCGCTGCGCAGCGAGACCAGCGTTCCGAAATTCTGCGTTCCCCAAAACACGCGCCGCAGCCGCCGGATCAACGTACGGATTCTCGAAGAGACCGAGCGCGAACTTCTGCGCCAGCACTCGCGCAACCGACGAATCGAGCCGTGCCTCAGTCAGCTCGCCCGAGTGAACCGCATCGACGAGTAGATCGGTGCGCTCAGTTCCTCCGAACTGATCGACGCCGGCGCGAACCGCTTTCACGAAGCGATCGCGCATCGGGATGTCCTCGACGCCCCACGGCATTCCCACGTCCGCAAAGGAGGGACGCTCGCCCGCGGGCGCGCCTTGACGGCAGCGCGGGCCACAGTCGTTCGTGATCGCCCAGTCGGTGATCACGAGGCCGCGATACCCGTAGCGTTTGCGAAGAATGTCCGTGAGCAGTTGCCTGTTGAATCCGGCGCCGACCTGTTCGATAGGTTTCCCATTCCACGTTGCGCCTTGAAGAATGGAATAAGTCGGCATCACCCCTGCGACGTTGGCGTCGAAGGCCGCGACGAACGGTCTGATCTGGTACGCTATGTTGGTCGCGGCGCTGCTCGGACCGAAGACGGCGTAGCGTCCATAATAGTTGTGGCTGTCGAGGCCATCCCGCTGCGCGCCGTAGCCCACCCAGTGTTTCACCACTGCCGCAACGCCGGATTTGTCGACGCCTTGCGCGCCGTGCTGGAAACCCTCGATGTACGCGCGCACCATGCGTGCGGTGAGGTCCGCGTCTTCGCCGAATGTTCCATTGATGCGTCCCCAGCGCGGCTCCGTGGCGAGATCTGCCTGCGGAGAAAGTGTCATCTGGATGCCTGCCGCGCGGTACTCCTGACGGGCGATATCACCGAAACGCCGAACAAGTGCCGCGTCACCGATCGCGGCGAAGCCGAGCGTCTCGGGCCATTGAGAGAAGACGGGCGTGACGACGCTGGCGCCGGTGATGTCCTGAAAATGATTCCGCGGGTCGGTGCTTATCGTCACCGGGATCCCCAGCCGCGTCCGCTCGGCGATCTCCTGCAGCGCGTTGTTCTGCGTCGCGAGAGTGGTCGCGTCGCCACGCAGCCGCGTGATCATTGAGGTGACCTTCGCGGAGTCGATCAGAATGCGGTTTGCCGCTGTGTCGTAACTCGCGCCCATTCCTGCCGAACCCGCCGGTCCGCCGCTGCGCGCGGTGCCGTGCATCATCGTGCCCGCTTTTTCCTCGAGAGTCATCCGCCCGATGAGATCGCGCGCCCGCACGTCGGGAGAGAGCCGCCAATCCTCGTACGGATCGACTTTCCCGTTTCGATTGAGATCGCGGAACCTCAACCCGTCCCTCGTGATAATCGGTGCGGCGCGGCTGCCGAGCACGGGTTGAGTGGTTTGCGCGGCGGCGAGCGCAGGGAAGGAGACGAGAAGCAACAAGCGCAGGATCTTCATTTTGCTACCTCAGCGGAACCGGTTTCCAGCTCATGTCGTCGTGGTTCTGGTTCGGCTATGACTCGCGGTAAAGCCAACGTAAATG
Organism: Gemmatimonadaceae bacterium; assembly: GCA_035643845.1. Taxonomy (GTDB): domain Bacteria; phylum Gemmatimonadota; class Gemmatimonadetes; order Gemmatimonadales; family Gemmatimonadaceae; genus UBA4720. Next base: position 6,714 of record DASQPS010000292.1, read on the forward strand.
TCGACCCCTCGCCGACCTTGCTCGCGACTTTGAGATCTCCGCCCATCGCGCGCGCGAGTTGTCTGCTGATCGCGAGCCCTAGGCCAACCCCTTGATCGCCCGACCTGAGGGCACCTTTCGCCTGCACGAACGGCTCGAAGATGCTCTCGAGCTTATCGTTCGGAATCCCAATTCCTGTATCGCTCACCGCGACGTCCACAGTTTGTGAACTGCCGTTAGCGGCTAAGGAGATCGTGCCGCCCGGCGGCGTGAACTTGAGTGAGTTCGCGAGGAGATTGAGCAGTATCTGCCGCATCTTATCTTCGTCGGCGCGAACGCAGAGTCGCGATGCCACATCAGGCGGCTTCAATCGCAGCTCCTTCTCAGCGAGCTGCGGCGTCACCATCTCGATCACCGACTGAAACATCCTGTCGACGTCGACATTCTTCACTCGATATTCGATTTTGCCCGAGCCGAGCTTGGCGAAATTGAGAACGTCGGCAACGAGCGAGTCGAGATGGTTCTTGCTGCGTTGGATCTTCAAGAGGTCGACCTTCTGCTCTTCGGTCACCGGACCGCGCACACCCATCTCGATCAGCTGCGCATAGCCGCCGATAGCATTCAATGGAGTGCGCAGCTCGTGACTCATCGCTGCCAGAAATGCGCTCTTCGCGTGATTCGCTTCCGTCGCCTCCGCGGTGAGCCTCTTGAGCTCGGCCTCCTGTTGCTTGCGATCCTCGATCTCGGTATTGGTCCCGAACCAGGCAATGATGTCCCCGTCTTCGTCGCGCTGCGCCGTCGCTCTCCCCAAATGCCATCGATATGCCTGGTGCTCGACGCTCCATAGGCGGAATTCGACTTCGTAATCCTCCCCGGTCGTCAGCGAATGACGCCAGCGCTCGAGAGTGCGATCGACATCGTCCGGATTGAGGACGGACAGCCACTGATCTCCGATTACTTCGGCAGGTGTCTTTCCGAAATATTCCGCGGTGCGATCGCTGACGTAGTCGAGCGCGCCGTCGGCCGTCGCGGTCCACACCTGTACGGGGATGGCGTTGGCGAGAAACCGGTAGCGCGCTGCGCTCTGCCGCAATTGCTCGCGCGACTTCTCGCTCTCACGGAGCAGGAACTCCATCTCGCGTCGGGCGAGCACTCCTTTGGTGACATCGGATCCATGGGCGACGATACCGATGCGCTTTCCCGACGCGTCGGTCAAGGGCTGGTAGACAAAATCGACGTAGAGCCGGTCCATTCGTCCGCTCGGAGTGCGCTGGAGCATCACAGGAGTCTCGCGGCCGATGAAAGGCTCGCCCGTATCCAGCACGCGGTCGAGAATCGCGATGAATCCCTGATCGACAACTTCAGGAAGTGCTTCGACGACTGGCTTGCCGAGGATGTCGCGGTTTCCGATCAGTTGGAGATATGCGTCGTTGACGAACTCGAAGACGTAGTCCCGGCCACGCATGACGGCGAGAAACGCGGGCGCCTGCACAAAAATCTCACGCAGTCGACGCTCGGCGAGTTCGGCGTCCGCGCGCGCTTCTTCGAGCTCGAGCCGAAAGAGAACGCGCTCGGTCGTCTCCGATGCGATGTTGAGGAACGCGATAATCTCCCCGCTGTCATCGCGGACCGGACTAAGGCTGAAGGTAAACCATGCCTCTGTCGGTTCCCCATCGGTTCGCTCCATCGAAAACCGCGCATCGTCGGCGTAGACGGACGGACCACCGCTCCGGATGGTCTCGAACATCGGACCGATGTCGGCCCAGATCTCACTCCACACCTCGCTCCCGGGTCGGCCGAGCGCTGCCGGATGCTTGGCGCCGAGCACTGCGCGGTAGGCATCATTGTAAATGAGAAGGAGTTGTGGCCCGCACCAGAGGTTGATGGGGAAGGGCGACTCCAGCGTCATCTGGACTGCGGTGGCGAGCGCGCGCGGCCAATCTTCCACGGGGCCGAGGGCGGTGCTGGACCAATCGATGGCGCGACAGCGCTGGGCCATCTCGCCCTCGCCGGTGAATGGCGCGAGAGTCTGGTCGGCGGAGGAGGTCATCTATTCGGAGTATACTGCTCGACGCGGGCCACGACGAAGGGGTCTGTAGAAGCTGCTAACCCTTTTGAGCGGTATCGCGGATCGCAGCAGAATATGCTCCCAGGCTCGCGTCTCGGCCGCGGCCAAGAAGGCGTCGCAGAACGTTGACCGCGAAGGAAAGCTCGGTGGATCCCTCTCTCTCTCCATCGGCCGCGTGGCGCCGCGCGAACGACTCCACTTCCTCAGCGATAATCGCGTACTCCCGCTGAAGTGCGCTCTCTGTCCAGCCGAGTCGGTGACGCTGCCGACCGTGGAGCTCGGAGACGAGGTGCTGAATCTTGCTGCCATCTCTCAGAAGAGCGGACTCGTCGCGACCATCGACATCATCCGCCTCCTCGAGGACTACGAGGGTCTGGAAGAGATCACCGAGATAGCTCATGGCGTGGTCCTCGAGCAGCGGCCGCGGCAGCGTCCTCGCCGTTGGAATGGCGGGATCGCTACGCAGCCGCGTGACGTAGCTGTCGATGACATCCTCGACGTGCTCGCGAAGACGCTTTCCAATTCGACCGCGTTGCTTGGCGGCGGGGACTGCGTTCTGGGAGAACTCCGGCGCAGAGACTTCATTCTCGGCCATTCGCGCGGGCGCATGATTCCGTCCGACCTCGCGCGATTTTTCGATCGGGTCGGTTTGGAAGTCTTCAGGCAGCATGGAAGGGCGGACTCGAGACTGGTTGGATCAGCGCAGGTCCTGAAGCTTGTGGTTCGGCGCGAGAAGTTCAGGACACAAAGGTCGTATCAGTCCCTTTGCATACGCCGTTCCTAGGGCGTGAGATCCATCGCCTCCACAACGCGAGTGTACGGAATCTTTGCCGTGTCGTTGACTGCCTTTACCGTATCAGCGTTCTGGGCTTCGAACAGGCACATGCACTTGTCCTCACCCGGCACGAACATGCTGCGGATGTACTCAACCGGCTTGCCCGCGCTGGTGAATTGTTTACTGGTATCGATCGCGGCCTTCTGCGCGTCGGCCAGCTGACCCATGGAGATTCCCGGGAGCTCGCGCTCCACCATGAACACTGACATAACTGCTCCTGATACGTGGGCATCCACCATAGATCGCGTGGAATACAGTGTCAAGAGAGTTCTGCGCCTTCAGCGGCTAATACACTGGACGATCACTCTCACGCTGGCGAGGGCGCCCGTCATTCGTATTTTCTTTTCCTGACAAGATTCAGCGACAGCCTCTCCGCGAGACCACTCGGAGGCTCAACGCTGGACAAATCACCGGTCGCCCTATGCCAAAAAACCTCGTAGCATCAGCGTCGACGACGATCAACGCTCCGCCCGATAAAGTGTGGCGCGGCCTCGTCGAAGCGCCGCTCGTCAAGCGATACCTTTTCGGGACCGACGTCACCTCAGATTGGAAAAAAGGCAGCCGCATCGTCTGGAAAGGCGAATGGCAGGGAAAAACCTACGAGGACAAGGGAGTGGTTCTCGCCGCTGACAAAGGGAAAAAGCTTCAGTACACGTACCTCAGCTCGATGTCCGGCAAGCCGGACAAGCCGGAGAACTACAGCACCATAACGATCAACCTGTCGCCAGAAGGCAATCGAACACGGCTCTCGCTGGTCCAGGACAACAACGACACAGAAGCGAGCCGTGACCATTCGCAGGAGAATTGGCAGACGGTACTCGCGGGACTCAAGAAAGTAGTCGAGGCGCTTTGATTCAAAGCTCGATCGACGCGCTTTTTCTCCTCGCGACGCTAAAGCACAAGCGAGGAGGCGGCGAGTTTTCGCACACGGAGGTTTTGTCCGAGCTGGTCCTCGAATGCCT
>DASQPS010000293.1:0-8326 GCA_035643845.1 Gemmatimonadaceae bacterium
GCTCGTTCGTGCTTCACCAGATTCCGAGCGGCATTCTCCATCCGGGTGTGCGCTGCGCCATCGGCAACGGCGTCGTCCTCGATGTTGAGACGCTCTTCTCGGAGATCGACGAGCTGGTTTCGGACGGTATTGACGTCGAAGGACGCCTCTATGTCAGCGATCGAGCGCATCTAGTACTCCCATATCACAAGCTCGTCGACAGCCAGAGCTCCGCGAGCAAGGAAATCGGAACGACGGGCCGCGGCATCGGCCCAGCGTACGAAGATAAATTCGGCCGCCGTGGAATTCGTGTGCTCGACCTGCGCAACCCTCAGCGTCTGAGAAGTCTGGTCGAGCGCGGAGTCGCTCACGCGAATATTCAGCTCGCGACATCGGGCTCGAAACGCGCGGATGTCGACTACACACTCGATGTACTCGAGCGATTCCGGAACAGGCTCCTGCCGCTTGCAGAGGACGTCGGGCTTCGCATCCATCGCGCTATTGCGGGCGGAGCCGCAGTCCTGCTCGAGGGGGCGCAGGGTTCGCTGCTCGACATCGATCACGGTACTTATCCATACGTGACTTCGAGCAGCACTACCTCGGGCGGCGCTGCGACCGGAGTGGGCATCGCACCGAAGGAGCTCGATTCCGTCATCGGTGTCGTGAAGGCGTACACAACGCGCGTCGGCAACGGACCACTGCCCACGGAGTTTGATGAGCCTCTCGCGACCGAAGTACGCAACCTCGGCAACGAGTTCGGTGCGACGACAGGGCGCCCGCGCCGATGCGGCTGGTTCGACGGCGTAGTCGTTCGCTATGCGGCTCGCGTGAACGGCCTCACGGATCTCGCCGTCACCAAGCTCGACGTGCTGGACACGCTCGAGCGCATCGGACTTTGCACCGGCTATGCAGCCAACGGCGACGTGTACGACGAATTTCCTGGTGACCTTGGAATCCTCGACAACGCTGTGCCGAGGTACGAGTGGTTCGATGGCTGGCGAAGCTCCACGGCGGAAGCGCGCAGTCTGTCAGATCTGCCTCGTGAGGCGCGCAAGTATTTGGATCGTATTGAAGCGCTGGTCGAGACCCCAATCACCTACGTCAGCGTCGGGACTCGCAGGGATCAGATAATCGGAGTCGAGGGTGCACTCCCGGCGCCGTCCGCGGCAGTCACCTGAAAAATTGAACGCCTCTTCTGACGACGCGGACCTCGTGATCATCGGCGGCGGTCCGTGCGGCCTCGCCGCCGCAATATCCGCGCAGCGCGCAGGACTCAAACCGCTGGTAATCGAATCCGAGGTCGCGGTCAGCACGATCGCCGCGTACCCATCGTACGTGCGGTTCTTCTCGACGGCTGAAAAGCTGGCGATCGGAGGGCTCCCGTTCGTCGTCGCGACTGAGAAGCCGAGCCGGCGCGATGCGCTGGCCTACTATCGTGCGGCGGTGCTGCATTTCTCGATACCGCTGCGCCAACGTGAGCGAGTGACTGCGATCGAAGGGCGCTCGGGCAGTTTCGTCGTGCATTCGAAAACCCAGGCAGGCGAAGATCGGCAGACGCGCGCGCGCGCCGTCGTGGTCGCCACCGGATATTTCGGATCACCAAATCGCATCGGTGTTCCCGGTGAAGACCTTCCACACGTGACGCACGTCTACCATGAAGGACACGAGGCATTCCTCCAGGACGTGGTAGTCGTGGGCGGCGGGAATTCGGCGGCCGAGGCCGCGCTGGATCTTTGGCGCTCGGGGGCGCGCGTTACGCTGGTCCACTTCGGACCGACTTTCGACAAGAAGATCAAGCCTTGGGTGTTGCCAGATTTCACGAATCGGGCGAAGGAAGGCGCAATCGGCGTTCGCTGGAATGCGCGAGTGAAATCCATCGACGCCGAGCACGTTGTCATCACTACGCCAAACGGTGAGGAGCGTCTTCCTGCCGATCGTGTCTACCTCATGACCGGTTTCGCGCCGAAGCTGGATCTTCTGCGCGAGAGCGGCGTTCCCATCGACTCGGGGACCGGCATACCGCGCCACGACTCCGAGACCCTCGAGACTTCGGTGCCGGGTTTGTACATCGCCGGCGTAGTGGTCGCGGGTTACGATGCGAACAAGATCTTCATCGAGAACGGACGTTATCACGGCGACCGCATCGTGGCACACTTGCTCGGCAACCGCGCTCCCGCAGAACCGAAGCTCAGCGCCGAGCTCGATACCTGATAGCTTTCTCCCATGCCAACACAGCCCGATGTGATGGAAAAGCTCGTGTCGCTCGCCAAGCGGCGCGGGTTCATCTTCCAGTCCTCCGAGATCTACGGCGGCACCGGCTCCGTGTGGGATTACGGCCCGCTCGGCGTCGAGCTCAAGAAAAATCTCAAGGATCGCTGGTGGCACGCGATGGTGCGGGCGCGAGACGACATCGAAGGACTCGACGCGGCCATCCTCATGAACCCACGGGTGTGGGAAGCTAGCGGACACGTGAGTGGGTTTGTCGATCCCCTCGTCGACTGCCGCAACTGCAAGAAACGTTTTCGCGCGGATGACCCGCGCATCAAGGGTACACCGGGAACTGCTGATGCGCAGTGTCCGGCATGCGGCATGAAAGGCACGCTCAGTGAGGCGCGCCAGTTCAATCTCATGTTCAGGACCTTCATGGGCCCGCTGGAAGATTCAGCGTCGGTCGTCTACCTGCGCCCCGAAACGGCGCAGGGCATCTACGTGAATTTTCTGAACGTGCAGCAATCGACGCGACAAAAGGTGCCGTTCGGCATAGCGCAAATCGGCAAAGCCTTCAGGAACGAGATCACGCCCGGAAATTTCATTTTCCGCACGCGCGAGTTCGAGCAGATGGAGATGCAGTTCTTCGTCGAGCCCGGCACTGACATGAAGTGGTTCGACTATTGGAAGCAGCAGCGCATGGAATGGCATCGTGGGCTCGGACTGACGGCGAGCCGGCTTCAATACCACGAGCACACGAAGGAGGAGCTGGCTCACTACGCGCGCGCTGCATTCGACATTCAATTCGATTTCGGCGGAACGTTGGGCTTCCAGGAAATCGAAGGCGTGCACAATCGCGGCGATTTCGATCTGTCACAGCACCAGCAGTTCTCCGGAAAAAAGCTCGAGTACTTCGATCAACCCAACAATCGGCGATATCTGCCATTCGTGGTTGAGACTTCGGTGGGGGCCGACCGTACGACGTTGGCCGTGCTCGTCAACGGATATCGTGAGGAGGCGGTGGAAGGCGAGTCGGAGGGCAGAACGGTGCTCGGATTGCATCCATCGATCGCTCCGATCAAAGCGGGCGTATTTCCCCTCGTGAAGAAGGACGGAATGCCGGAGATGGCGCAGAAGATAGCGGACGAGCTGAGAGAGACATTTCCGATTTTTTACGACGATAGTGGTGCAATCGGTCGTCGTTACCGTCGTCAGGACGAAGTTGGAACGCCCTTCGGAATTACAGTCGACGGCGAATCGCTGACCAACGGAACTGTGACGGTGAGAGACCGCGACACGCTGAAGCAGGAGCGCGTCGACGCCGGCAAACTCAAAGAGTACATCGCGCCAAGGCTTACGGCATGAGTGAGCTGACCCTTCAGCGCCTGCGAGCTGAGGGGCAGGCGTTCATGGAAATGATCTCCCGCGAAGGATATCTCGCGCTCGCCGGACTCAAGAAGACCGCGGAGCTCCAGCCCATCTACGCGCGCTACGAGAAAGTTCTCGGGCCCGATGCACTGGAGCTCACGCTCGATCTGTTCCGGTCGACCCTCCCGGGCACCGAAGACAACCGGTCAGCGCAATGGCTGCTGGAGTGGGAGATAGAGTCGCAGGCATCCAAGCCACTAGCGGCGCTCGACGAGCGTGAAATCGAATGGGAGAATTCGGCGGTCGTCCGCTCGCCCGACGGCCGCGTCATCCAGTATCAGGCAGCACCAATCGAAATCGCGAATACCCGCGATCGCACACTTCGTCTGGCGCTGGATGCGGCGCGCGCAAAGCTCGTCGCGAAAGAGCACGCTCCGCTTCGTCGCGAGCGGCTGCAGCGCGAAAAGGAATACATCGAATCGTTGGGTGTCGCCGGAGATTACAACACATCGTTCGAGACCGTCGCCGGAATTTCGCTCACCAGCCTCGGCGATAGTTGCGCGAGGTTCCTGCGCGATACCCAGTCGATGTGGGACGACACACTCGGGCAGGTGCTGAAGAAAAAACTCGGCATCAAGCCTTCCCAGGCGAAGCGCGCCGACGCTTTGGCGATTTTCCGCGCCTCCGAATACGACGACGCGTTTCCAGGAAACCGGATGGAGACCGTGATCCGAAAGAGCGTCTCCGAAATGGGCGTCGATCCGGGCGCCAAAGGACGGATCATATTCGATGTGGGCGACCGCGAGGGAAAGCGCTCGCGGGCGTTCTGTTCCCCGGTGCGAGTGCCCGAAGAAGTTTATCTGGTGCTGCGTCCTCATGGCGGGCAAAGCGACTACAACACCTTTCTGCACGAGCTGGGACACGCGCTCCATTTTGCGTACGCTAGCCCCGACTACGTGTTCGAGTTCAGATGGCTGGGTGACAATTCGGTCACCGAGTCGTACGCGATGCTTTTCGATCACCGCATGCAGGACAAGGGTTGGCTGCTCCGTCACTCTCAGCTTGGCGCCGGCCGTGTCGCGCAGTTTCTGCGCACCGTGGGCTTCGAGGAGCTGCATTTCCTTCGTCGTTACTGCGCGAAGCTCCTGTACGAGAGATCTCTCTACAGCGGAGACGTCCCGTGGGACCAACTGCCCGATCTCTACGTTTCGCTCCTCACCGATGCTACGGGGTTCGAGTACGATCGCGCCGACGCGTTCGTCGATGTGGATCCGCGCTTTTATTCCGCGCGATACCTGCGGGCGTGGCAGCTTCAATCCGTATTGAATGAGGAGCTGACCGCGCGATTCGACATCGACTGGTTTAGAAATCCGAGTGCGGGTCCGTGGATGGTCGACCACCTTTTCTCGTCTGGTCAGCGATACACCGCGGAGGAAATCGCCGCCGAAGTCTCGACATCCCGTCCGAAACAGCGCAGAGAGCCGAGCGCGGTAAGCGCCGCCGATGCGCTCTCCTTCGATCCGTTGACGCGAAAGGTCGAGGCGCTGCTTGAGGCCTGACTGGAAACCGTTTGAAGCTGAGACCATCGCTCGACTCCAGGCCCTCATTCAGTTCGACACCAGGAATCCTCCGGGCAATGAGCTTCCGCTCGCGCGGTATCTCGAAAAGACGTTGCGCGATGAAGGAATCGACACGCTCGTTCTCGAGCCCACCGGGAATCGTGCGCAGGTCGTCGGTCGGATCAACGGCAACGGCGCCAGGCGACCGGTGATTCTGCTCGCACACATGGACGTCGTAGGCGTGGAAGCAAACGACTGGTCGGTCGATCCGTTTGGAGGCGAGATTCGGGACGGCTACCTGTACGGACGCGGCGCGATCGACGACAAGGGCATGCTTGCCGCGAACCTGATGACGATGCTCTTGCTGAAGCGTCGCCTGCTGCAAACTGGCGAGACACTCTCCCGCGACATTGTCTTCGTCGCGACCTCCGACGAAGAAGCCGGCGGAGAATGGGGGATGGGTTGGCTCGTCGATAAGCATCCGGAGCTACTCGACGCGGAATTCGCGCTCAATGAAGGTGGCAGGACGCGAATAATCGGCGCGGGGAAGACTTATCTCGCCGTACAGAGTGCGGAGAAGGTTTCGCACATCCTCACGATCACTGCGCGGGGAACCGGCGGCCACGCGGCCGTTCCGCTTTCTGACAACGCGATATTTCGACTCGCGCGCGCCCTTGAGACTCTATCGCGTTACGATGAGCCGGTGATGTTGACGGAGATCACTCGAAGCTTTTTCGCGAAGCTGAGCGAAATCTGGCCGGCTGATACAGAGCGAGGTGCGATGACTGATCTCGTGTCGGGAGACGCGAAGCGGAGCGCTAAGGGAGCAGCAGTGCTATCAAGCACCGCCGTTTTCAACGCGGTGCTTCGGAACGGAATCTCGCCCGCCGTTGTGAGAGGAGGCGCGCAATTCAACGTAATTCCAGCGTCAGCAGAGGCGATTATCAACGTGCGAACACTGCCAGGTCACTCCATCGACAAGACGGTCAATCGGATGCGCGCTGTCATAGCGGAACCCGGAGTTTCGATCGAGATCACGTCGCGCGGTCGCGATGCTCCCGCGTCCGACCCTAATTCGCCAATGTTCTCGGCGATAGCCGACGCAACCCACGAGCTCGATCCATCCATCGCCGTCGTGCCCTATCTGAGCACGGGTGTCACCGATAGCGCGCGGCTCCGCGAGCTCGGAGTGCAGGCGTACGGGATTTTGCCGTTTCCGATGACTGAGACCGACGAAAAGCGCATGCACGGAGCTGACGAGCGGGTGCCCCTTGCATCGCTGCACTTCGGGACGCGGGTGATACTCGGAGCCGTTGAGAGGATCGCCCGGCCACGTTGAACCTTAAGCAGAACGGGTGGGAGGCGCAGCACCGCCCTCGCTGATTTGTCCGATGAACTGCAAAAAGAACGGGTGGGAGGCGGGAGAGGTGAAGTTGATAGTGGTCAGTTCACTACGCCGAGACGTGTTTGACGCGCGCGACTTTGATGCCGCTTGCGGTGGTACGGCGGTCGCTTCCCTCTGGGTGTTGGCATGTTTTGGGGGTGAGCGATTTCAAGAAGTTGAAAGTTTGGAGGAAAGCCCACGCGCTCGCACTCAATGTGCATCGAGTCGCTGTCACGCTCCGGGGCTCAGACTACAGCGCTCTACGCAGCCAACTTTTGCGAGCCGCGATGTCGGTGCCCACAAACATTGTCGAGGGCAGTGGTCAAAAGAGCGGAGCTGAATTCGGCCGTTTCATCCGTATCGCGATAAATTCCGCCGCCGAATTGGAGTACCACTTGCTCGTTGCGCACGACGTCCGACGCATCTCCAACTCGGATTTCGAATCCCTGACGGCGCAGGTGATCGAAGTGCGCAGGATGTTATACGGATTGTTGAACCGCGTGATGGCACCAGGCAGAACGCCACGGAGTAAAGTCGGGACGTCGTGACCTCCCATCTACCACCTGGCCCACTCCCGCCTCCCACCAGGCTTTCCTCCAGTCCGTCTCCGCCTGCCACCAGGCCTTTTGTTCAATCTTCTAAAGTCCGTTACTTCCCCTCCAATTCATCCGCGATCCTGGCTCCATCGTACATCTTCCTGAGCGCCTCTGTAATCGCTCTCGAGTGCACGCTAACCGTCCGAGCCACATCAGTCGAGAAGATGAATCGGTTCGAGACTCCTTCGATATTGGAATCGAAAACGAGTCCGACCACTTCGGCGTTTCGGTTGATCACGGGACTCCCGGAATTTCCGCCGATGATGTCGTTCGTCGAGACGAAATCGTACGGTGTCGACAAGTCCAGGTTGTTCTTGCGCGCGACCCAGCGCTCGGGGAGCTTGAACGGATCTTTGTCGTCGAATGCCGCCGACCGCCCGTACAACCCGTAAAACGTGGTTTTGTAGGGCGCAATTGTACCGTTCATCGGAAAACCCTCGACGATGCCATCGCTGATGCGAAGAGTGAATGTCGCGTCTGGCGGCAGCGCCGTACCATAGGCGGCGAACAAGGCCTGCCCGATTTTTTCGCTGTTCGCATTGATGATGGCAGAAAGCGCGTTTGCTTTCGCGAAAACGGTACGATTGAGTGGATCGATGCCGCGGGCGAGCACTACCATCGGGTCCGTGGATGAGGCGACCGCAGCCGCCGCTCCCTGCAGAAGTGACTGACGAAATGCGGGATCACCAATTCGGGTGTTCTTCACGAGATACGCGGCGGCAGCCTCGGGTGTCCGTCCCGCGAGTGCGACGCGTAGAAACGGATCATCCGCGGGCAAGGCGGCTTGCGCCGCGCGGAATTGAGCGGCCAACGACAGCCGCTCGAACGCGGTGTCGATGGGAACTGGTTGCGCAAGCCGCGCCGTCATGGCCGGTATTCCTTGACCTCGGTACGGCGCCAGACGCGCCGAGTCCGGCTTTCCGGATTCAGCAGCGATGCGAACTATCTGTGCCGCCATCGTCAACAGCGTTGAACCGCCATTGTAGCCGTAGTAGCGTATCTGCGGATAAAAGCTCGCGAGCTGCGACTCAGCCTGGGATATAGCAGCCCAGGTCCCGCCGTACTGCGCCTGCAAGGTGGGATTGCTGGCAATTCGCGCCTGCAGCTCCCGCTCGAACGCGCGCTTCTTCGCCATGCTGAGGGTGTCGAGCAATCCCGCGCGATAGCCGGTGATCGCCTTCACCGAGTTCGCGATTCCGAACACGTCATTCTGGTACCTGCGCGCCGCCGAT
>DASQPS010000294.1:0-9714 GCA_035643845.1 Gemmatimonadaceae bacterium
GTTCGATCGCCGCGAGCCCCGATGGCCCGGAGAAGCTCGTCCCGCTTCGACTCGTAGTTGCGCAGCGCGAGCTGCGCGTGGTCGCCGACAGGAATGATGCGCTCTTTTCTTCCCTTGCCGCGCACCTTCACCTGCTGTGAGAGCAGATCGATGTCTCCGCGGTTGATCCCTCTCAACTCGGACAGGCGCATGCCGGTCGAGTAGAACAGCTCGAGCATCGCCGAGTTCCGGACATCTGAGAACGCTCCCTCCTGCGCGCGCAAACCAGCGAACTGAAAGAGCAGCTCGATCTGGGCGCGGTCGAGATATCCCGGAAGATATTTGTCGCGCTTCGGTGTGTTCACGCCGCGCGCCGGGTTCGCCTCGACTTGTTCAGTGCGATGCAAGTACGTGTAGAAGCTGCGCACCGCGGACAAGGCGCGCGCTATCGATCGCTTATTCAGTTTTTTTCTCGTGAGATGAGCGAGAAATCCGCGGATCGTGAGTCGATCGACACCCTGCCACGACCACTCTCTGATGCCGTAATAACTGCCCAGAAAATGGACCAGCTCCTCGAGATCACGCCGGTAGGCGACGAGAGTGTTAGGTGAAACGTCTCGCTCTTTTTCCAGATGGAGAAGAAAATCCTCTACCGCTTCGAAGCCCGCGAGCGCCTCGGGCGCGTCAGGCCTCGTCACGATGCCCGCGCAGCCTGCGCTTCGAGAACGCCGGTGGCGTCGATCCAGGTTTTCATGTCGGCGAGCGCACGGTCCGCAAACAGCTCACGCTTGCGCTTCTTGTCGCGGACGACCCTATCCAGATCGTCCAGCAATCCGAAGTTTGCGTTCATCGGCTGAAAATGTTTCGGATCCGCGCTCGTCACGTAACGGTATAGCGCGCCCAACATCGTGGTGGCTGGCGGAATAATCGGTTCGTCTCCGGCGAGAATGCGAGCGAGATTGATCCCCGCCAGGAGACCAGTCGCTGAGCTCTCGGTGTAACCCTCGACTCCAGTGATCTGCCCAGCGAAGAGGAGCGCCGGCTCATTGCGCGCCGCAAGATGCGCACTGAGCGCCGCCGGCGAGTTCAGGTAAGAGTTGCGATGAATCGAGCCGTATCTCAGGAACTCGGCTTGCTCCAGCCCGGGAATCATTCTTAGCACCCGCTGCTGCTCGGGAATTCGCAGGCGCGTCTGAAATCCGACGAGGTTCCACATTCTCCCGGCGCGATCTTCCTGGCGAAGCTGCACGACGGCAAATGCTTCCCTTCCCGTTCGTGGATCCCTGAGTCCGACTGGTTTGAGCGGACCGAATCGCAACGTCTCGCGACCGCGTTGCGCCATCACTTCAACAGGGATGCAGCCCTCGAAGTAGGGCGCTTCGTCGAATTCGTGGCCATGGTACTGGTCGGCCGAGATGAGCGCGTCGAGAAAGGATTCGTATTCTTCGCGCGTCATCGGGCAATTGAGGTACGCTCCGCCCTCTTCGGCCCCTTCCATCGTCTCCTTCCCGTACCGCGAGCCCCTGAACACGAGCGAGTCATCGATCGATTCGCGCGCAACTATCGGCGCGATTGCATCGTAGAACGCCAACGCTCCGACGCCAAGTCTGGCACGGATGGTGGCAGCCAGCCTATCGGAAGTAAGCGGGCCAGTCGCGATGATTGCGGGCGCGGACAGGTCTGTCCTTTCCCCGCGCACGACTTCTATTCTTGGCTCGCCGGCGATGCGATCGGTCACACAAGCCGAAAAGACGTCGCGATCCACCGCCAGCGCACTCCCGGCCGCAACGCGAGCTTCATCCGCGGCTTCGAGAATGAGCGAGCCGAGAAGACGCATTTCGGCTTTGAGAAGGCCATGCGCGTTGGTGAGCTCGGTGCTCTTGAAAGTGTTCGAGCACACCAGCTCCGCCAGCTTGTCCGTCTTGTGCGCTGGCGTCGGCGTGGTGGGGCGCATCTCGTGCAGAACTACCTGATGCCCGCGGATTGCCAACTGCCAGGCGGCCTCCGAACCGGCCAAGCCGCCACCCACAACTGTTATTGGCGCTTCCCGCCTCCCGCTTCCCGCCTCCCGCAGCTTCACACCGCCACGGCTTCGGGAGTGGGCGCAACGTCCCACTCATTCGCGCACTTGATGCAGCGTCTGTAGTCGCCGCGCGTCTTGGTAAACTTCGCCTCAGCGCCAACGTAGCCGCACTCCGGACAAACCTCCGCGACCGGCTTGTCCCAAACAACGAAATCGCACTTCGGATAATTCGAACACCCGTAAAATGCTTTCCCACGTTTCTTCGACCGGCGCACCGCGATGTCTCCGCCGTCCTTCGGACACTTGACGCCCGTCGGCATCGATCTCGTTCCTCGGCACTTCGGGAATTTGCTGCACCCCAGAAATTCGCCGGAACGTCCGTGACGAATGACCATCGGCGCGCCACATTCGTGACAGATCTCGTTCGTCGGTTGCGCGGGCTTGCGATCTCCACGCAGCGGACGCGTGTACTTGCATTCCTTCGGATGGTTCTCGCAGGCGAGGAAGGGCCCGAAGAATCCGCCGCGCGGAACGAGCTTCCCCCCGCAGTCGGGGCAGCGCTCGGTCGCGATAGCGGAGAGATCGTGCGCTTCGCCGATCAACGCCTCGATGTCCGCTCCCTTTACTGAAGCAGCGAACGGCCCGTAGAAATCGCCGAGCATCTTGCGCCAGTTCACGTCGCCTTCTTCGACCTTGTCGAGATCGCTTTCCATGTGCGACGTGAATTGCACGTTGAAGACATCGGGAAAGCTCTTGACCATCACTTTCTCGACCTGCTCGCCCAATTGCGTCGGGAAAAAGCGACGCTGCTCCAGCTCGGCGTAGCGTCTGTCGACCAAGGTTGAAACGATCGACGCGTAGGTTGACGGGCGTCCAATGCCGAGACGCTCGAGCTCCTTGACCAAACTGGCTTCGGAGTAGCGCGGCGGCGGCTCGGTGAAGTGCTGCGATGGAGTGATCGACTTAACGGGGATGTTCTCGCCCTTCTCGACTGCTGGAAGCCCCTGCTCTTCCTCGAGTGCTTTCCCCTCTTCGGCCTCTCGGGATTCCTTGTACAACCTCTGATAGCCGTCGAACTTGACGACGCTACCGGTTGCCCTGAAGAGGAAACGGCCAAGGTCGAAATCCACGGTCGTGGTATCGAATACCGCCGGGCTCATTTGCGACGCCATGAACCGCTGCCATATCAGCTCGTACAAGCGATACTGATCTTCCTTGAGATACTTCCGGATGTGCTCGGGTCTCCGGGTTGGATCCGTTGGTCGAACTGACTCGTGCGCGTCCTGCGCGTTCTTGCTCTTGCCGTCAGAATAGAGACGCGCCGCGTCGGGAAGATACTCCTTGCCGTACAGAAGCTTGATGTAGTCGCGCGCCTGATCAGCGGCAGATGGAGCGACGCGTGTGGAATCCGTGCGCATGTAGGTGATGAGACCGACGGCGCCTTCCTGCCCGATCTCTATTCCCTCATAGAGATCCTGCGCCAGACGCATCGTCCGCTTCGAGCCGAAGCCGAGTTTTTTCGCGGCGTCCTGCTGCAGGGTGCTGGTAGTGAACGGAGCGGCCGGATTTTTCCGGCGTTCGCGCCGCTTTACTTCGGTGACCTCAAATGTCTTGCGCGCTTTGAGGGCGGAAAGAATCTCATTGGCTTCACTCTCGTTGCTGATGACGGGCTTTTTTCCGTCGAGTAGATGAAGCTTGGCGGTAAATTGCTGCCGGTCTTTCTCGAGGACGGCCTCGACAGTCCAGTATTCAACCGGCTTGAACGCGCGGATCTCACGCTCTCTTTCGACGAGCAGTCGCAGCGCCACGGTTTGCACGCGCCCAGCCGAGATTCCTTTCTTGACGGTTTTCCATAACACCGGACTCGCCTTGTACCCAACGAGCCGGTCCAGTACGCGACGTGCTTGCTGCGCATCGACTTTGTGCTCGTCGATCTCACCGGCGTTGGCGATTGCGCTGTGCACGGCATCGCGCGTTATCTCGTGAAAGAGCACGCGTCGGATTGGCGCGCCGTTTTTCGACTTGATCTGATGCGCGACGTGCCACGCGATCGCTTCACCTTCGCGGTCCGGGTCGGTCGCAAGAAAGATCTCGCGCGAGTCCCTTGCAGCGTTCTTGAGTTCGGCGACGGTTTTTTCTTTGCCGGGAATCGTCACGTATTCCGGCTCAAAGCCGTTCTCGATGTCGATTCCCATCTTCTTTTCAGGCAGATCGCGCACGTGCCCAATTGTGGCGCGCACTCTGTAGCCGCGGCCGAGATATTTGCCGATGGTTTTGGCCTTGGCCGGCGACTCGACGATGACGAGCGAAGTACTGCCCGGCTCGTGATGTGCGCCGTCGTCCTCGACCCGCGCCGCGATCTTCCGGGCTTTCGCCGTTCCGACGGCTTTTGTCGCGCGCTTCGCCGTACTTTTTCTTTTAGTAATCTTGGCTTTCGCCATTCTAGTGCACCGTTATGTTGTCGCCGTTTCCGGACGAGTCTTCCAGGCCTGTTCCTTCGAGCAATCCGCGCAGATCGTCGAGCGCAATGCGTCCTTCGAACTGCATGAGCGCCCGCTCGATGATGTGTTCCAGCTCGAGCCCGTTGATTGCCCCCGAGCCGTTGAGCGAGAGCAAGTGACCCCAAGCCTCTGGGGCAAAACGCCCTCTCTCGTGCGGGCCCATCACGCGAAAAGTGGTCTGACCTGGGACTCTCTCGTCCATATTCGTCGTCTGGTTTCTATTCGATAGTCGAGGCAAGCTCGACGACTTTTGCGATAAGTTGTTGTCTGGCAAGACGTTCGGTGTCCAGGACTATGTCCGCGGTCTCGTACAACGTTCGTCTTTTTTCGTAGAGTTCCCTGAGTGCCACCACAGGATCCCGTCCCGCGAGAAGCGGTCTGGTCTCCACCCGGCGGAGTCGACGAGCAACAGCCTCAGGTGACGCTCTAAGGTATATGATACGTCCAGTCGAACGCAAAAGTTCGACGGAATCTGTTTGTGTTATCCATCCACCGCCGGGCGAAAGCACCATTCCTTCCTGAGCGCTGAGCTCACGCGAGAGCTCTAGCTCGAGTCCACGAAAGTGCTGCTCTCCCTTTACACGAAAAATTTCACGCACCTCCATGCCTGCTCTTCGCTCGATCTCGCGATCGAAGTCGAGAAAAGTGCGTCCCAGACGCCGCGCAGCCGCTTTGCCGATCGTCGTCTTACCAACTCCAGGCAGTCCAACAAGAATCAGGTGCGGGGGCACCGCCTTAGCCGCCCCTCCGTTCGCCGAGCGACGCAATGTAACCGTCGTAATTGCGCCGTGTCTCGGTGAGTGAGTCTCCACCAAACTTCTCGATGAACGCCTGCGCCAGGACGAATGCTGTCATTGCCTCGGCAATTACTCCCATCGCTGGCACCGCCGTGACATCGCTTCGTTCCGCGACCGCTTGCGCCGGTTCGTGCGTCTTCATCTCGACGGTCGCGAGCGGACGCATCAAGGTACTGATTGGCTTCATCGCTGCTCTGAGGACGATCTGCTCGCCGTTGGTAATTCCACCCTCGAGACCTCCGGCGCGATTGCTTCGTCTTCGCACGCGTCCGGCCTTGAGGTTCTTCTCATCGGGATCGATCTCGTCGTGGACTTCGGATCCTTTTCTGCGGGCACCTTCGACCCCAAGTCCGATTTCCACTGCCTTCACTGCTGGAATCGACATCAGTGCAGCGGCGAGCCTGCCATCGAGCTTCCTGTCCCAGGAGACGTGGGACCCGAGTCCGACCGGAACTCCATCGCATATCACTTCCGCGATTCCGCCGAGTGTATTGCCTTCGGCCTTCGCTGCATCTATGCGCGCGATGATCTCGGCTTCGACTTCAGAGTCGAGTGTGCGAAGCGGAGACGAATCGGACGCTGCGTTCAAGTTGTGCGGCATTTTTTCCGGGCGTTTCGCGTCGATCCCACCCAAATGAACTATATGGCTGCCAATTGTTACGTCGAACTCCCGCAGGAATCGCTTGCAAACGGCGCCTGCAGCAACGCGTGCGGTGGTCTCGCGGGCTGATGCACGCTCGAGTACGTCGCGGGCGTCCTCTCGGCTGTATTTGAGCATGCCTGAGAGATCTGCGTGTCCAGGCCGCGGACGCGTGACTACGCGTTTGCGGTCGGGATCGCCCTCACGCGGCGCAGGATCCATTATCTCTTGCCAGTTCTTCCAGTCGCGGTTGTGGATCAGCATCGCAATCGGGGAACCGATAGTTGCGCCCGCGCGCACGCCTGAGAGCAGCTCGGCGTGGTCAGACTCGATCTTCATGCGTCTGCCGCGTCCGTAGCCCTGCTGGCGACGCGCAAGCTCGACGTCAATGTCGGCCGTGACGAGGGGCAAGCCAGCCACCATGCCTTCGAGAATGGAGACGAGGGCGATTCCGTGAGATTCGCCGGCGGTGGTAAATCTGAGCATGAGTCACCAAAGAGAACGACGCGGTGCGTCGATGACAACCCCTCATTGAATTTCAGAGAGACGCCCAAACACGGTGCTCGTGGCACGGGGGCAAAAAAAAAAGCTCGGCGCGAACGCCGAGCTCTTTCTGTTCCAGTCTGCTTTATGGGCAGGACGTTACGAAAGTGTTTGGAAGTGTAGCGATTACCACTCCACGAGCCGTGGCTCCAACCAGCACAAGCTGGCCGTTGGGTCGTAGAGCCGCCGTAATAGGCCCAATGATTGGATCCCTGATCGGAATCGTACCGACGCGCAGGTAGCAGTTCGTATCGTAGATCTCGATCAACGGCTCGGAAGACGCCGCGAACGCAAGCCTCGTGTTCAGCGGGAACGAGTTGAGTCCGGTATTCTGCGGGTGGAAATCGAGACCTGCGTTACTGACCGTCGTCCCCATTGTTCCGAGGAGGCGCAGTCCGTTATTCAGGATGTACGTGGAATCCGCCCTGATCGCCGCCAGCGAGCCGTCGAAGTTGATGGCAACACCATTCATCGTCGCTGCGGTATTGGCTATGAAGTCTGAAACGCTCTGCGGCGGCGAGACGCCTAGATCTACCCACCACCGAATCGGATCGAAGCCGACGTCGGCGTCGAACATCATCGCCCGACTATTAATGATGTTCCCACCTTCACCAAATACCGCGCGCTGGAAGTTGCCGGAGTTTCTGGCAAAAGTCGTGTCGCGGAAGGCGAGTAGGTGCGTAATGACCACGGTTGACGCAGGTACCCCCGCGGCGAGGGCGGCTTGGTCAATGAACGGGACCAGGGTCGCTGTATCAAGTGGATTTCCATCGGCATCGAATCGCAGAATCTCGAGTGAGTCGCCACGCGCTCCGTCCTGGCCCTGCGCCTGCTCGAAGAAGAAGTGCGAAACGTGACGATCGCCTCGCTTGCCCGCAGCCGTGACGCCCCTGCTGAGATTCTCCCAGCGTATGGTGCCGTTCAAGTTGTTGAATGGCAGCGACTGTCCAGGAGTTGGCGTCGTCGTGTAAGCCAGAATTCTGTCGGTGCACACGCCGCCAGCGACATAGCAAGTCGCAGCGAGGTATTGAGGACGGTCACTGAAATCGTATTTCGTTTTCACTTCGATGGGCAATCCACTCGTAGCAGACGTGGTCGTGGTAACTGTGGCCACGGTGATGTTGGGAAGCATGTAGCGGAATACTTCCAGTCCGCTGCCACTCAAACCGGCGTTCAGATCCACATAGCTGATCTGCGTGCCGCCCGAGTTTGCGACGAGTAGCGTGTCTCCCTTGGTACCGTTTCGGTCCTCAGGCCAGGCCGTGATACCCCATGGCCGGGATCCCACTATTACAGGCGCCTTGAATGAAGAGTCAGCGAGATTGAAGACCTCGACCTCGTTGCGCGCGATGTTCGTTAGATACAGCCGATCCTTGCCCGGATGGTACAGCGCATCCGCGACCTGACCGCCTAGTGGCAGCGACCGCGTTACGCCGGCAACGACCGTTACAGTGTCGACTCTGTCGATTCCACTCGACAGCTTCGCGTATGCTCTCACTCCGTTCGAGTTCCGCGCGAAGACCTGGATGTAAGCCGTCGTCGGGAACGTCGTGTACGGGAGCTTCATATTGAAAGTGTGCGGCTGGAACGTCAGCTGACCGTTCGAGAGGAACGTCGCTGAGTCGTCGATCGCGCCACCAGGAGTGGTTCGCACCTCGTAACCGAGCTGACTAATGCCACTCGGATCATCGGCTTCGACGTGCACTGTGTCCGTGACTTCTACGCGCTTGCCGTGACCGCAGGCGTTGTTGAAAGCCTGGCTGCCCTGACAATACTGGTTGACGACCGGCACAGAGTTGATCTGCGCTGCCGTCTGAACCGTGATCGTGATACTCGGACCCATCGCGCGCTGTCCGAGTGAATCTCGGAGGAACGGAATGATGGTCAGGGTGCCGGGTGCAGCGTTCGCCGGGATCGCGATCGTATCCTGCATCGTAATCGAGTCGGACAACGGACTCGAGAATAGAACTGAGTCAGCTTTCACTACCGGTCCGGTGGTATTCAATCCGAGGCTGAGAACCTTGATCGCGGTCTTACCCATGACCGTCACGAGGATCGACTTGCCAACGACCGCGGAGCTGCCCGAGAAGGGACTGAGAACCTTGACTTCCGGCGGAGGCACGTTGCCCGTCGCCATGATCAACGTGTCGACTCCGGAGGTGTTGCCTGCGCCATCTATCGCCGTCGCCGTGATCACGACTGGAGTGCCTGGAGGTACCTGACGCGATGAAAAAAGAGTGAACGGCGCGGTGAAATCCGTGACGGCACTCGTGAACGTCGTGTCGAAGACTCCGCCGACAGCGCCGATCGCCTGCACGTGAACCGTCTTCAGGCCGAGGTTGTCTTTCGCCTCAGCGGTGAACGAAATCACGGTGTCAGGCTTCCCCCCGATTGGAGTGAGGCTCAAAGTGGGCGGAATGCGGTCCCGCTGCGGGTCGATCGAGGTACTGTCTGTGCACGCCACGAATCCAGCGATGGCACACGTTGCCGTAACCGCCAACATAAGTCGGCGTCTTGCGGCGCCGGTAAATGAGATATGCATGCGAGTCACCTTTAACGGGTGGCTGGTGGCATCGGGTTCGAGGACGCGCCTGGTATGGCCGCGCCGTCGTCGATGATGTGCGGCGTGACTAGAATGAGCAGATCACGCTTCTCGTCGTCAGTACGCGTTTCGCCGAACAGTCTGCCGATCAGCGGCAGGTCCACGAGCAACGGAATACCCGACTTGGAATTGGTGGTCTGCGTGACGGTCAGTCCGCCGATGACAGCAGTCTCGCCGTCGCTGACCAGAAGCTGTGTATCTCCCGACTGCTTCCCGAAGATGAAGCCGACGTCGGATGACGCGAGCTCCGCGTCCGAGTTCTCGGCGTGCAGCAGCAACAGGATCTGCCTGTTATTCGTGATGTGTGGCGTGACGGTCAGGATGATTCCGACCTGCTTCATCTGGACGGTTGCGCGGGGCACTGTGCTTCCGGACGCGCCATTCAGGTTAGCTGTGTTCGCGTCGAGCACTCTGATCGGAATTTCCTGACCGACCTGGATCGAAGCCTGTCTGTTGTCCAGCGTCACGATGCTCGGCTCCGCCTGCAGATCCGCGAGACGGACTTCCTGGAGAGCGTCGAGGAAGCTGGTTAGCTGGAACTTGCCCAGCGCCGTCGAGAAGACGACCTGGAGCGCCGGATTGATTACGCGTGCGTTCGCATTTGCGATCGCCGAAAGTGCGTTGCCACC
>DASQPS010000295.1:0-2077 GCA_035643845.1 Gemmatimonadaceae bacterium
CTCCAGAGTGTCGCAAGTTATTCTCGGAGTTCGACTACTTCAACCGCGATGCTTCCACGAGTCACGTAATTGGTTGCTCCGACTAGTACCACTCACTACTTTCGGCTGCCGGCGTCTGCCGGACAACGCGACGATCAGTCATCAGAGGTAATTCATGCGGCGCATCGGAATCCGACTATTTCTATTCACGCTTGTTTTTGCTTCGTCTTCGCCGCAAGTGGTTTCCGCGCAGTCGATTTCCTCTGAACCTGCAGCAAACGCATCCGCTCCCCCGCCTTCAGCCACCAGGCCGGGCCGCGATCCAAATCAGCCGATCGACGAAGAGTACACGAAAAAAATTCATGAGTACACGACCGAGCCGTTCTTCCTTTCACCGCTCGTCGATTATCTGCCCGCGTCGTCGACAGTTCCGACGCCCAAGGCGGTGCTAGGGGATATAGCCGGAGCGAGAAATAATCTTCCTTACTCGAAAGAAGTGTACGCGTACATGCGGATGCTCGCGAAGGCGAGTCCGAGAGTGCGCGTGTACTCGATAGGCACCACTGAGGAGGGAAGGGAGATGATTGCGGTGGCGGTTGCCTCAGAGGCGGTCTTCGCCAACCTCGACCAGAACAAGGCCAATCTCGCCAAGCTCGCCGACCCGCGCACGATCAACATGAACGACGCTGAGGCAGCGCGGATCGTGACAGAGACGGCCCCCGTCTACTACATCACGGGCACCATTCACTCGACCGAATCGGGCGCGCCTACCGCCCTCATGGAGCTCGCGTATCGCCTCGCGGTGGACGAGAGCCCGTACATCAAGAACATTCGCGATCACCTCATCACCCTGATCACTCCCGTCACGGAAGTGGATGGCCGAGATCGCGAGGTCGACGTTTTCCGCTGGCACATGGCGCATCCTGGCGAAACTCCAGTGCCTCTCTTGTACTGGGGACATTACGTGGCGCACGACAATAACCGGGATGCGATGGCGCTGACGCTCAAACTCTCGCAGAACGTGCTCGACACCTACCTCGCGTGGAACGCGCAGGTTCTTCACGATCTGCACGAGTCGGAGCCTTATCTGTACGACAATACCGTCGGCGACGGGCCGTACAACGCCTGGCTCGATCCGCTCCTCACAAATGAATGGCAAATGCTCGGCTGGAACAACGTGCAGGAGATGACACGGTTTGGAATGCCGGGCGTCTATGCTCACGGAGACTTCGACACGTGGTCGCCAGGATATCTCATGTTCATGGCGGCTACTCACAACGGAATCAGCCGCTTGTACGAAACTTTCGGAAACGGCGGGACCGCGGAAACGATGGATCGCACTCTCGCGCCGAGCGAGACCTCGCGGACATGGTACAGGCAAGATCCTCCGTTGCCGCGCGTGAAGTGGTCGCTGCGCGATAACAACAATTACGAAGAGACGGGTCTGCTGGTCTCGCTCAGCTACTTCGCGCAAAACCGACAGCAGTTTCTCGAGAATTTCTATGAGAAGAGCAAGCGCTCGATCCTGAAAGCGACAACTGAGGGACCGGCAGCTTACGTATTTCCTGCGGACGATCGCCGGCCTGGGGCGCAGGCGGACTTGCTCCGTATTCTCCAAAAGCAGCACGTCGAGATCTTCCGCGCGACCGCCCCTTTCACGGTGATGGTTCCTGTTCCGCGCAAGCCGAGCGCGCCCTCGGGCGCTGCGCAGAACTCTGCACAGAACGGCAGGCAATCGGACAGCACTCGTCCCGCCGATGTCGCGCGCGCAGCGGATACGACGACGAGACCAAGCGAAATGGCCAGGCCGTCTCCGGCACCCCCGCCCATAAACCCGTACGACACGCTGCCGCTCTCAGTGGCGCGTCAACAGGCGCGCCAATTCCCGGCGGGCACCTACATCGTGAGAATGGACCAGCCGTACTCGCGCATCGCCGACGCACTTCTCGATTACCAGTACTGGAGCCCGACCGAGCCGCAGCGCACGCCGTATGATGACACAGGCTGGACTTTCCCCGAGAATTTCGCGGTTCGAGCATTCCGCATCACCGATCGGAAGGTTCTTGCGGTTCCTATGGAGGCCGTGACTGGTGAGATC
>DASQPS010000296.1:0-2221 GCA_035643845.1 Gemmatimonadaceae bacterium
ACCCTTTTTCGGCGGCGGCGTAACACCAGCCTTGTCGGCCCGCTGCAAGACCTCTTCGGCAGCGGACAACGGCCCGTGATGGGTTCGCCGCTTCTCTTCGATTTTCTGCGCGATCGCCTCGACCTCTCTGTCTTTCTTCCCCCGACGGAAAATGAATTCCGGCGCGAGGGCGATTCCGAGAAGCGTGAGGGGCAATATCTGAATCGTCTGGATGAGCAGCGAAACGGCGATTGCGTCGTCACGCGCCACGCCAAACTCTCCAGCAGTGAGAGCATACACGAACTGAAAGAATCCAACGTTGCCCGGGGTCGCGCGGATTATCAGTCCAACGTTGATGCCGAGTAGACAGGCAAGGCTACCTGCACGCGGAACGTGAACGTGGGCGGCAGCAGCCGCGAACTCGAACGTCCATAGCTGGCACGCCCACGAGAGAAGCGACAATAGCATTGCCGCCAGAAATCTTGGACCCGTGGCGAGACGTCCCGCTGTCTCGCCAAAGCTTTTGAGATAGGCGCGCGTTCGCCCCCACCAGGTGCGCGGCCGCGCGCGACGCTCCGGTACGTGCTCCGGCTTGATGTGCCGCGTCGCGTAGACAAAGAAGATGAGGAGCAGCACGATCACGGCGAGCGCGATCTCGGCGGGCATCTTCCAGCGCTCGAACTGCGGCGGCAGATTGAAAGCGATCACTCCGTACACAAGGAGCATCACGAAGCCGATCGGATCGAATAACTTCTCGAGTGCAAGCGACGCCAGCACCTTCGAGCTGGACCCACCGCTGACGCGCGAGACGAATACCACGCGTGCGGCATCGCCACCGTTCGCCACCAGCAGATTGTTGAGACCCGCGCCCGCCGTCGTCGCGCGAACCGCGAGCGGAAGAGAGGTGATGCCGATCGGGCGCAGGAAAAGCCACCATCGAATGCCCTTGATGAGCACCGAGAGGATGTTGACGCCGATCGCGGCAGCCAATAACGGCAGAGAAGCGTGGCGCATTGAGCTCCACGCTTCGTGCCAATTGATTGTACGGGCGAACAGGATGAGGAAGACGAGTATGGCGGCGGAGATGACCCACCGAATCGTCTTCTTCAGTTTAGGGCTCATTCACTCGGCAGAGTCGCGAATTCGTATCCCTCGTCCTTCAGCCTGTCGATTATGTGTGGTAGCGCGGCCGCTGTCTGCATCCGATCGCCATCCGGGTTGTAGCCGTCGCCGTCGTGCAGCAGCACGATCGACCCCGGAGCGACTCCTTCCAGAGTGCGACGAACTATCTCGTCCACACCCGGGCGATCGCTGTCCCACACGCCTAGCGACCAACCCACAGTGCGCTCGCCGTAAGAGCTGGCGATCGGTGTCGTCCACGGGCTCCGAAAGCCATGCGGCGCGCGGAAATATCGCGGCGCGGGAGCGCCAGCTCGCTTGATGGCGCGAAGGCCGAGTCGAATGTCGCGGCTAACGTAGAACGGACTCTTGAACTGGAGCTTCCTGTGGAAGTAGCCGTGGTTCCCGAGCTGATGTCCCTCGTGCGAAATCCGGCGAACGAGCTCGGGCCAACGCTCGGCATGGCTGCCGAGCACGAAGAAAGTCGCCTTGATCTGCTTCTCGCCGAGTGTGTCGAGGATGCGCGGCGTCGCATCGGGGTTCGGCCCGTCGTCGAAGGTGAGTGCTACGACTTTGCGATCGCTCTCGATTTTTCCAAGTGCAGGGCCGAAGATGGGACTATTGCGATGAAAAGCGCCGTGGGCTGCTGCACCGCCAACCACTGAAATTCCCAATGCCGCGAACGCTATCATCCGTAGGTATTCCGTCCCAGCACAGCTGTGTAAATGTCCAGAACTGCCTCCGTGACCCTCGACCAGGAGTAGAGCTCGGCCTCCTGACGGCCGCGTTTTCCGAGCCTTGCGCGAAGAGTCTCGTCGTCGAGAAGTCTCACGAGCGCATCCGCGAGATCGTCCCTGTCTCCACAACGCACCATTAGTGCCTCTCGCTCGTGCCTGACGACGTCTCTGAATCCATAAATGTCAGAACAGACGACGGGCGTCTCACACGCCATCGACTCGAGGAGCGTGATTCCAAACGAAGCCTTGGTGGTTGGACACGCGTACATGGCACTGTGCGCGTAGTAGTTCGGTCGTTCGTGCAGGACCGAGCCGACGAAAGTGATGTCGGGGTCACCGGCGGCGGCGCGGAAATAATGCTTCCGAAGCGGACCATCGCCGACGAC
>DASQPS010000297.1:0-5746 GCA_035643845.1 Gemmatimonadaceae bacterium
GTTCTGGAGATAGAGGACAATCAGAACATCGAGCGCGGTGATCACGATTCCGATGGCGATCGGGATATGGAAAAGCAGGTTCAGCGCGATGGCAGACCCGATCACTTCCGCGAGATCACAGGCGGCGATGGCAATCTCGCACGCGATCCAAAGGAGAAATCCGACGGGCTTCGAATAATTATCGCGACACGCCTGCGCGAGGTCGCGTCCGGTTACAATACCGAGTTTCGAAGCGAGTCCCTGCAGCAGGATCGCCATGAGGTTTGACGCGAGTATGACGCTGAGAAGCGTGTAGCCGAATCTCGACCCGCCGGCGAGATCGGTCGCCCAGTTGCCCGGGTCCATATAGCCGACGGCAACGAGATAGCCCGGCCCCGCAAATGCGACGATCTTCCGCCACCATCCCTTTCCAACAACGGGGACAGTTCGGTAAACCTCGACGAGTGATGGCGTCGTGCGTGCTCGGCGCCATCCTGGAGCGGTCGCCGGGTTCATCGCATTGCCCGCCTCGAGGCGAGGTTTGTTGGGTTTGGGATCGAGCCGAGTTGCCAAGCGGTTTCCGGTCAAATCAGAAGAGCGAGAAATAAGTTAGTATGTCCTAACTTTTTGCGCAACTGTAATTCGCACCTGCCATAGGCCCGATTCACCTTTCAGGAAAGGCCGTTCGCGTCGTGTGCGAGAGCGATCGACTTCTTTACACTGTAGTTTCTCGTGCCATGGTAGTTTGTTCGTTCAACCAACGAATCGACGAGATCTGCAATCAATGTTTACCTGGCCTTACACACATCTTTTGATCAATCATTTTCCGGTTGTGCTCAGCGTCTCCGGTTTGGTGGTAGCTATTCTGGCGCTGATCTTCCGACGCCGCGGTTTGTGGCTCACGGCGATGGGCGCGCTAACCGCTGCAGGAATCGTTGTCTATCCGGTTTATTTCACCGGTGATCGGGCTGATCAGGCGCTCAATGATCCGTGGTACATCAAACACGGAGTAATCGATGCCCACGATGCCGCGGCAGGTTGGGCTCTGTGGGTGATTTTGATCGTCGGCGTATTCGCCGCGTATTCGTGGTGGAGATCTCTCAAGAGGTCAGGTGAGTTGCTCCCCGTTTGGATACGGGCGGGAGTGGTAATCGGTGCAGTGATGGCGGCGAGCACGGTAGCGCGCGCCGCATACCTGGGCGGAAAGATCATCCACGATTCACCCGTCCTCGGGCTTCAACAGCCGCCCGCGGGTCTTCCGCCAGGAGTCGCCGCTGAGCCTGAGGGCCCCGAAACGCACTAACACTCCGCTTCCCGCTTCCCGGCTAGAGCAGCGCCAGAAGCTGCGCCAGGATCCGCTCGGTCATGCCCCAGATCACGTGGCCCTCGTGACGAAACCCGCGGCGATTCATCTCCACTCCACGCGCACGGACTGTCGTGTCGCGCCACGATGCCGAATCCTTTAGGGATTCGAGTGAAACCCAGAACGCCGAGGCGACCTCGTCGCTCAGCAGAAACTCGTCTACGCTATCGACAAGCACGACGAAGGGCCTCACGATAATGTCCGGAAGTCTCACGGTCTGCGGACGAAAATCGTCCAGTGTTCCGATGATCGTCGCGCCTCGCTCCAGGTCGAGACCGATTTCTTCACGCGTCTCGCGGATCACCGTTTCGACGAGGCTGGCGTCGCCCGCCTCTTCGCGCCCACCCGGAAAAGCGACCTGCCCGCTCCATGGATCTCCGGGATAATCCGCGCGCTTGATGAAAAGAAGCTCCGGCTCGCCGCGGTCTCCAGCCCGAAAGACCAATGCGACCGCGGCTCGGCGAGTGCGTTCGTCTTTGTCCAAAGCAACGGATGCGTGCGATTTGAGCGCTGCCCGCAACTTCGCAATGTCCGGATGATCTTCGCTCACTTCAACCTCACACCGCGACTTCGGCCACTTCAGCGGGACGTCGCGTTGCGAACGAAGAATTTTACAGTTTCCTGAACGACGGTAGTGAGCGTCGCCGGGATCTCGGTGAGCGGATGCTTCGCGCCGAACGCGTGATTGGCGCCTTCGATCAGCCTGAGCGTACTGACGCCCGGCGAGAGGTTGTGAAGACGTTCAGCATCAGCGCTCGGTACGGTCTCGTCAGCGGTGCCGTGAACGATTAGCCACGGCATTTTTATTTTTTTCGCGGCGGCTGAGATGTCGAGCTTTGTCGCACCGTGGATCTCGACGTCTTCCAGCAAATCCATGTCGAGACGCATCACCTGTCCCGTTCGCGAGTTGGTAACTTCGCTGTACCCGCGGCGGCGCCACTCCAAAGCCTCTTCAGGCGTCCACCAATTTGTCCGGCCGATCGAGGCCCACGTGACCAGAGAGCTTACTTCTGATGCGTGTCCTGCGGCGTGCAGTATTGCCATAGCACCACCGCGGGAATGACCGAACAACCCATACTTCCCGTCAATCAACTTCATCCGCCGCGCGTAATCGACGACGTTCTCGATGTCTTCCAGCTCCCTCGAGAAAGTATTGCCGGCAAACGCGCCCCCTTCTGTGAAGGACTCACGATCTCGTCCAATTCCACTTCCGGAGAAGTCGAAGGTGATCGCCGTGAGCCCGTTCTCCGCCAGCGATCGCGCGAGGTGCGGAAAGAACGCCCAGTGGGCGAAGCCTTTGAAACCGTGACACACGACGATGGTGCTGATTCGAGGCTCTGCTCTGTACACGTCTCCCCGAATGAACAGACCATCCGCGCACGGGATGTCGAAAGTCTCGGCGCCTCTCGCATCGGTGGCCGTCACTCTTCGATTTCTCCATTGATGTCCGCCCATCCCTGAAACCCGCGCGCCATCGACGCCACGTTTTCATAGCCCATCTGCTTCATCGTCAGCGCCGCCAGTGCCGACCTGTTTCCGCGCGCGCAATAAATCACAACTTTCTCGCCGCGGTCTATCATCGCCTCGACCTTCGTCTCGAGATTTCCGCGCGGAAGATGCACCGCGTGCGGCAGCCGTCCAAGATTCCACTCGTTCGGTTCTCTGACATCCAGATAGACGACAGCTTCGCCGCGCGCCTGCATGTCGCGCACTTGTTCCGGAGTTACTTCGTCGATTTGTTGTCGCGCCTCTTCGACGAGATCGTATCCGCTCTTGTTTGGCATCGGGGCCGACTCAGGAGGTGAAGGACGTCACCGTGAGTGTCCGCGCTCCGGTGTCGAGTCTGCCCATTGCGCCAAGCGGTATCGTCCATTGCTCGGGGATGTGCCCCATCGGAATTCCCGCGAGGCACGGAACGCCAAGCTCGTGAACGAGCTCGCCGAGGACATCGTCGAACGAGCGTCCACCGGCAGGAGTGTCGGTGCAGCCGGTACAAGTGCCAAAGACGATTGCTTTGCAGCCGTGAAGCGCGCCGGACAGCTTAAGCTGCTGCAACATCCTGTCGAATCTATACACCGGCTCGTTGACATCCTCTAGTACGAGAATGCCGTCCGACAAGTCGGGCATGTATGGTGTTCCGCATAACGCGGAGATCACCGCGAGATTGCCTCCCACCAGTCTTCCTTCGGCGGTGCCTGCGTTGATCTCGCGCGCATTGCCTGCGACGCCGCACGAATCGCTCTGTCGCACAACAGCTCGCTGAAACGAATCGCGCGAGAAATCAGTCAGGATCTCTCGCGCCGTCGGACCGTGGAACGTGATCAGCTTGCACTTCCTCTGCACCGCCGCGTGAAGCGCCGTGATGTCCGAGTACCCGATGATGGATTTGGGAGTGCGCGAGAGCGCGTCGTAGTCGATCCCCGGAAGAATTCGCATCATCCCGTAACCGCCGCGCAAACACCAAATCGCATCGATCTTGGGATCCCGCAACGCGCGGTTGATGTCGTTCAGACGATCGCGATCGTGACCCGCGAGATATCCCACGCGATCCTCGGCGCGCGGACCGACAACGGGCTCCCAGCCCATCGTGCGCGCGTTTTCCTGCGCGCGTGGCAATTCTTCCGGATTCTGCAAAGCACCCGCGGGAGCGACAAGCGCGACGAGTGCGCCGGATTTGAGTGGTTTCGCCGCGCGAAAGTGCTTCACTGCCACTGAAAGCTTTCTTCGTGGCGCGGATTACGCAGTGAATACGCCGCTTGCATGTTTCTAATATGGCACATGCATTGCTTTTTTCGCGCCTGGTCACAAACAACTCCGGAGGGTAGCACAATGGCTGGTACGGAAGAGAAGTTTGGTGCTAAGGACAAGGGCGGTGGCGGGTCCGGTGGCGGCGGTTCTTCCGGCGGCGGTGGCGGACGCGGCGGGTCCTCCGGAGGAGGTGGTGGCGGAATGGGCGGTGGCGGCCAGG
Organism: Gemmatimonadaceae bacterium; assembly: GCA_035643845.1. Lineage (GTDB taxonomy): Bacteria > Gemmatimonadota > Gemmatimonadetes > Gemmatimonadales > Gemmatimonadaceae > UBA4720. The sequence continues at coordinate 4,311 of DASQPS010000297.1, forward strand.
GCGGCGGTGGTGGTAATCGCGGCGGTGGCGGCGGCGGCCAAGGTGGAGGACAAGGCGGTGGTGGTGGACGCCCGGGCGGCGGCGGTGGCGGAATGGGTGGCGGCGGACAAGGTGGAGGCGGGGGCGGTGGACGTCCCGGCGGCGGTGGTGGACAAGGCGGGGGAGGAGGCGGCGGTCGCCCAGGTGGCGGTGGTGGCCAGGGTGGCGGCGGCGGAATGGGAGGCGGTGGTTCGTCAGGAGGCGGTGGTGGTGGCCGTCCTGGCGGAGGTGGGGGCGGCGGAGGCCGCTAACCCTTTCCTTTAGAGCGGGGCGTCGCGCGTTAGCGGCGCCCCGTTTTTTTTATCGATGCATCACCTCCGCGTTTTCCTGCTATCGTTGCCGTGGATCGTGCCGCCGCTCGTCACCTACGTGCGGCTGCGTCGATCACGCTCACTCGCCGACGAAAGCGATGCCGCTCCAGCTGACGCGCCGCTTGTCTCCGTCGTCATTCCAGCTCGAAATGAAGCGCGCAACATAGACCGATGCTTGTCGTCGATTCTCACGACGACGTATCCGAATCTCGAGGTCATCGTCGTCGACGACGCGTCGAGCGACGGCACTGGCGATGTCGCTCGCAAAATTGCAGCGACCGATCCGCGCGCCCGGGTCGTGATCAACGCTCCACTTCCTGACGGCTGGTTCGGCAAACAGTGGGCGTGTGCAACCGGCGCGAAGATCGCGCGCGGCCAAATCCTTCAGTTCACCGACGCCGACACGCTTCACAGCGCCGACCTCGTAACTCGATCCGTCAACGCCATTCGCCGCACCAATGCCGATCTGTTCTCCGTCGCAGGCCGTCAGGAACTCGGCGGATTCTGGGAACGCATCATCCAGCCGCAGATCTTCACCGTCCTCTCGATGCGCTACGGAGGAACGGAATCGGTCAACGAATCGCCGCGAGTGAGCGACAAGATCGCGAATGGCCAGTGCATCTTCGTCAGTCGTGCGGCATACGATGCGATCGGCGGACATGCCAGCGTGCGTACATCGGTAGCCGAAGATCTGATGCTGGCTCAGAAGTTTTTCGCAACGCGAAAGAGAGTGATCCTCATGCTCGGTGTCGACCAGCTCTCGACACGCATGTACGAATCGTTGCGCGAAATCATCGCGGGTTGGAGAAAGAACGTCTTCGCCGGTGGCTTGGACTCCGTTCCGTTTGGACACATCGGCCGAACGCTCTTTCCTTTGATGCTGCTCATGCCGCCGGTTATGGAATTGTTGCCTCTGCTCGCACTCATCCTCGGACTTTTCACGCCCGTCACACCGGCGATAATGCTGTGGGCGACGATCTGCGTAGCGGTGACACTCGCCTGGTGGCTCGTGGTTTATCTGACAGTTGGCGAAAGCCCCGCATACGCGCTCCTCTACCCACTCGGCGCGATCGTCCTCTTATACAT
>DASQPS010000298.1:0-6602 GCA_035643845.1 Gemmatimonadaceae bacterium
CGGGAATGCGGACGATCCACGTCGATCCGATGGGGCGAGTGAAGCGATGTCCCGACTTTCCGACGGATTTTCATTGGACGGAATTTCGGAAGTACGAACCGATCGCCTGCAACGCCTGCTTCTACGCCTGTCGCGGCGGCGTACTTACTCCCGGCCTCGTCGATTCCCACACGCACGCGGTGTTCGGCAAGCCAAGGTTCGAAGAGCAGGAGCTTCGGGCAGCTGGCCACGATTACATGGAGATCGCAGTGCGTGGCGGCGGGATTCACGCGTCGGTCCTCGATTTCAGGAGTCGCAGCGAAGACGAGCTGTACGGGCTTGCATTGCTGCGCCTCCGAGCGCTCGCGTCCTACGGCACCACGACGGTCGAGATAAAAAGCGGCTACGGGTTGTCGGTGGAGGATGAGCTGAAAGCTCTGCGCGTCATCGCTCGACTTGCTGCGGCGACGCCCATGCGAATAGTCGCTACGTGGCTCGGCGCGCACGAGATCCCGCACGAGTATCGCTCGAGTGGTACTCAGCGCACCGAGTTCCTGCGGCTCCTGATCGAAGAGCTTCTACCTAAGGTGAAAGATCAGGGCGTAGCGCGATTCGCCGACGTCTTCTGCGAGCCCGGTGTGTTCACCGTCGACGAGACTCGGTCGATTCTGGATGCTTCGCGACGTGCGGGACTCGGCCTCAAGCTGCACGCCGACGAGCTCGAGCCGTACGGAGGTGCCGAGCTCGCTGCCTCCCTGGGCGCGGCGTCCGCCGACCATCTAGCCGCGATCTCGGATGAGGGAATAAGAGCGATAGCAAAGTCGACCACGGTCGCTGCGCTCCTTCCCGGTACGATGCTGTTTCTGGGTAAACCCAGACAGGCTCCCGCGCGTCGGCTGATCGACGCCGGAGCGGCTGTCGCGCTGGCCACGGATTTCAACCCTGGGACCTCGCCCACCGTCAACTTTCCGTTAATCCTGACGTTGGGCGTAAGTCAGCTACGGATGAGCGTCGCGGAAGTGATGGTGGCGGCAACGGTTAACGGCGCGGCGGCGCTGGGTTTAGCCGGCGAAATTGGCCAGATCGCACCCGGTTTTGCGGCCGATCTCGCTCTCTTCCAGATCACTGATGTGCGGGAGTTGCCATACTGGTACGGCGCACGTCTTTGTGTCGGGACGTGGAAGGCGGGCGCGCCTTGTCACCCCCTCGAAACACCAAGTAAGTTGAACCCTCGTCTCCCGGAGGCTTTCACTCCCGGGTAGTCACTTTGCCCGGCCGGCACTGAATGTCTGCGAACGTCGAGAAGCTCAAAAAAAAGGCTGCTGAATTCGAGCAGAAGAAGCAATTCGACAAGGCTCTCGAGGTCTACCTCCAGATCATTGGCATGTCCGATGACAAGGACGACCGCGACGTAACCGTCTATAACCGCGTCGGCGACCTTTACCTGCGTCTGAGCAAAGCCGACCAGGCCGTCAATTACTACGAGCAGGCGGTCGATCTCTACACCGAAGGCGGATATCTCAACAACGCCATCGCCCTCTGCAACAAGATCCTTCGTCATGCGCCCGCTCGTCACCAGATCTACTACAAGCTCGGAAAGATCTCTGCCAAGAAGGGATTCAACAGCGACGCAAAAAAGAACTTCCTCGAGTACGCGGACCGCATGCACCGCGCGGGCAAGGATACCGATGCGTTCAAGGCGCTCCAGGAGTTCGCCGATCTCTGTCCTGGGCAGGATGACATTCGACTGATGCTCGCCGACCAGCTCGCCCGCGCCGGGAAGAAAGTCGAGGCCATCGAGCAACTGCAGATCCTGCACGAGTCGCTCGACGCCGAGGGTCGTACCGCCGAGGCGGCGGCAACGGTGCAGCGGATCCACTCGCTCGACCCCGCGATCGAGCCTCGCCACTCGAAGACGCCGCGTCAGCAGGAGTCCGGCGGTCTCATCTTCCTAGATGTCGGAGGCTCGCCGACCAAACCGCGGCCGCGCGTCGACGGACCTCACCCGACGCCGCTCGCGCCCGAGCGGCCCAAGAAGCGTCCCCTCACACCGCCACACGTGCAGCCGCCACCGGAGCTCGAGGCGCTGCCGGACATCGAGCTCATGCCGGAGCTGGAGCCGCTTCCCGACCTCGAGTTGATGGACAACTCGCCTGTGCCGGGTCTCGAGACTGGGTCGGGGCCGTCGGTAGAAGACATCGAACCCGCTTTCGATCTCCGTCTCTCTGATGTCGACGCGTCCCCGCTCGAGGGACTCGAATCAGTGGCGGATCCAGCGGCTTTCGCGATCGATCCCGAGGCGAAGGTCGTCGAAGCAGGCGCGCCGAGCAACACGGTGGAAGGCCTGATTTCATCGGAGCCGAGAGCGATGTCCGAGCCCGGCCTTGGCGAGCCTCTCGCGACGGACGACCCCCTCGGCGGCCTCAACATTCTCGAAGACGACCGGTTCTTCATCCACGACGCGGATCCGCTGGCGGGACTCGGAGAACCGAGTGAGGAACCGCCTGCGCCAGCGGCTTCAGAGATTCTGATGGAAGAAGTCGAGGCGCCTGCCGCTGAGATTGAGGCGACTGAGGACGCGGAAACGCCGGAATCAGTCGAGGCAGTCGCGGACACCGAAGACCTCGAGCTCGACGCGCCAGACGTTGAGGAAGAGGAGCAAAGCCAGCCGCCGCCAAAGAAATCCTCTCGCCGCACACCGCCGCGCGAAGAGCCGGAAAGGGAAGAGACGCGCAACGGCACCGAGCACGCGAGGAATGACGACAAGCCGCACAGGCCGGAGGTGCTGAAGCAGAGCAAGCTCAAAGTGGTGCCGGTAAGGCCCGTGCGTCCAAAGAAAGTCGAGCACACCGCGACGCCCGAAAGGCCAGCGGCGGCCGCGAAGCGTCCCGTCAATCCGTTCCAGCGCCCGCGCCCGAAACTCGAGCCACGCGAGCCATCGCCAAAGGCAACGCCGCGTCTCCCCACGCCGCCCGATGAGATCCCGCGGATGGCGACGCCGAAAGAGAACAACAAGCACGTCGCCGGCGAAGACAACTTCGTCGATCTTGCGGATTGGCTGCGCGAGGACAAGCTGCCGCGCTCGTATCGCATGATCGCGTCGGATGACAAGCGCGTCGGAGACGAGCAGGCGGATTTCACCGACATGCTCGAGAAGTTCAAGGCGGGGATCGCCGCGAACGTCGACGACGAAGACTTCGACAGCCATTACGACCTGGGCGTCGCGTATCGCGAGATGGGCCTGATCGACGAGGCGATCGCCGAATTTCAGAAAGCTTTGCGGGGCGCCACGCAGCGCATCCGCGCTTACGAGGCGCTCGGCCAATGCTTCATCGATCGGCGCGAGTACGACGTCGCGATAACGATACTTTCGCGTGCTCTGCGCGAGCCGGGAATGGAGGACGAGGATCTGGTCGGCGTTCTGTATCTGCTTGGCTTCGCCTCGGAAGAGAGCAAGAAACCGCGCGACGCGGCCGCTTATTATCAACGCGTGTTCGCCGTCGACATTGATTTCCGCGATGTGAGCAAGCGCCTCAAGCACATGGGCAAGGCCGCCTCAAAGTGAAGGCGGAAGCCGCCATATCCAGGTCGGGAAAGGACGGCACAGTGCCGCGTGGTGTGACGCTCGAAGCGATACAGCTACCCGTACGCGAAAAACTCGACGCTGTCTCGCGCGCGATGGCCGCCATCGTGACGAGCGAGCTGCCGCTTGTGGGGCAGGTCAGCGCTCACCTTCTCGCGATGCGCGGAAAGCTTTTCCGGCCGACTTTGCTGCTCCTCTCGAGCGACGTCGAAGAGAAATCTGAAGTGCAGGCCGTGACTCTCGCTGCGTCGCTGGAGCTGATTCATCTGGCGACGCTCGTGCACGACGACGCCGTAGATCACTCCGCCCTTCGTCGCGGCATGCCGACAGTGAACGCTCTCTTCAGTCACCAGATCTCGGTGATCATGGGCGATTTCCTGTATTCGACGGCTCTCACGCATCTCGTCGGACTCGGCGACCTCGCGTCGCTGCAAGCGCTCACCCGCGCCTCTACCGAGATGACGCTGGGTGAGATGCGTCAGCTCGGGATCCTCGATCCGTTGAGATTCACGGAGCGCGAATACTTCGATTTGATTCGGTCCAAGACTGCGTCGCTCATGGGCACCGCTTGCGAGCTCGGCGCCCTTTCGGGAGCGCGCGATTACTGCGATCAGCTCGTCCAGTTTGGTCAGAACCTGGGCATGGCGTTCCAGATCACGGACGACCTGCTGGATTACCGCGAGCTGAAAGAGACAACCGGAAAGCCATCCGGCCTGGACCTGCGCGAGCACAAGGTGACGCTTCCGCTCATCTACGCACTCCGCGAGATGACGGCTGCTTCCAGGTCTCAAGTAGAGCGCCTTTTTTCAACCGAGACAGCGGACGACGATCAGATCGCGACAGTCGTACAAATCGTTGCGGAAAGTGGCGGGTTCGAGTACGCGCGGAAGCGCGGCGAAGAGTTTGCTGAGGCTGCGCACGAAGCGCTGACGGACTTGCCTGACACAGTAGCGCGCCGGTCCCTGAGCGCATCAATTTCATACGTCATGGAGAGACACTCTTAATGCCACCGTATCCGCGGGGCCACAATCGGCGCGGCTCGCTGTTCCACGCACTCGTCCTCGCCAGTGGGTTCATCGCCGGCGGCGTCCTCCAGCAGGTGGGCCGGAAGTTCCTGCCTCCGGGGGCGGCGAAGGAGTTCTTCACCACGGGCGTGACGCCTTCACTCGGGCCGTTGCCGGTGGATTTGGTTATACTCAAGTTTGCTGTTGGCCCAGTCGCCCTCGATGTGTCACTTTTGAGTCTGTTGGGTGTACTTGTAGCGTACCTCGTCGCCCGTTCGCTCTTCTAGGAGTTTATCATGTTCAGCAATCTGGGTTTTCCCGAGCTCCTCATCATCATGGTTGTGATCCTTTTGCTTTTCGGAGCGAAGCGGATCCCGGAGATCGCGGGCTCGATGGGAAAAGGAATCAGGGAATTCAAGAAGAACATCAACGACGCGACGCGCGAAGTCACCGCGGACACGAATGCAGCGGTGGACGTCGAGACCCACTCGCGTCTGACCGCAGCAGAGCTCGAGCGGCGCCGCGCGGCGGCGGAGGAAACCGAGCGCCCGGCGCCGAAGAGACTGCTCTAGCTACTGAGTAGTGGCGTGGGAGGAAGCCTCGACCTGCTTCCTCCGATCTTTGATCTTCGCGACCGACCTCAGGTTCGCCAGAAAATCCCTCACCCTCTGCTGCCGGAGCTGTTGTAGCTCCTGTTGGCGCAGCCCTTCCTTCTGCGCCTCGAACGCCGTGCGACTGGCCGGCATTCGCCTGTCGACTCGCTCTATCGCGACGCCACCGCTGCCTCTTATCGGAGCGCTAACGACATTGAGAGGCAGAGTGAACGCGGCGCCAACCGCCTCCGGAAGCTGAGCGAGCTCGGGCACACCCGTCACGCGAGTGAAGGGAGCTGTCTTCGTAACTTCCATGTTCAGGAGCTTCGCGGCGGACTCCAGAGTGCTCGCCGCGGCGACCTTCGCGAAGTTCGTGGCCTGCGGCATCAGCGCATCGATCTTCTTCTGCCGCATCAGGTATGTGCGGATATCCTGCTTGGCTGCATCGAGTGATAGCGTGCCGCTTGGTGTGAGCGAGTCGAGCCGCGCCAGGTAGTAACCGTCCGGCGCGTCGAACAGCTCGCTCGTCTCGCCCGGTTTCGCGCCCTCGAATGCCCAGGGCCCCACGCTCGGGATGTACTTGCCGTTGACCGTCAGTGAATTGCCCTCGATCACACTCGCTTTTAGTACCGGGATGTGAAGAACGCGGGCGGCGCTGTCGAATTTCGCCGGCACGTCGGTGGACGCAGCCATTCGCGCGAGCGAATCAGCTCGACGATCCGTGTGCGCCGCGTCCGAGTCGCTCTGCTGAATGGGGAGCAGGATGTGATGCAGCGTGAGCGTGTCTCCCTTACGGGCATCGAGTTTGATCAGGTGGTAACCGAACTGAGTCAACACCGGCTGTGAGATCTCGCCGGGCTTGAGCGCGTAGGCGGCGGTCTCGAACGCAGGAACAAATCGTCCTTTGCCACCGGTTCCGAGGGAGCCGCCATTGACGGCCGACGCGGAATCCGCTGACTCCGAGCGCGCTACATCTTCAAACTTCTCTCCACCAAGAATTCTGGCACGGAGCGCGAGCGCATGCTCACGCACGGCGGCGGAATCGGCGCTGGTGATGACGCGCGGAATGATCAGGATCGAGACTTTCGCGCTGCCGGAACGCTCGAACAGGTTCTTGTGGGTGTCGTAGTAGGAGCGGATCTCGTCGTCGCTGACGTGCACATCCGAATCAGGAATTCGGTCAGGTCCGAACTCGACGAACGATACCGCGGCGCTGTCGTGGCTGTCTTGCCACCGTCGCCAGAGCTCGGCGTCCGAGATGTAGACGTCGCTCGCGATTTGATCGAAGAGCTTCTCTTTGGGAATCTCGGAGCGATAATACTGTTCGAGCTGGAGGAGGATTCCCTGTTCTTTAGCGCCCGGACTCTGGAGAAACCGCTGGTATTTTGCCGGATCGAACTGGCCGTCGGTCTGCAAATCGGGCGACTGCATCAGTTGCGGCGG
>DASQPS010000299.1:0-2463 GCA_035643845.1 Gemmatimonadaceae bacterium
CCTGACGGTACGGCTTATCTGACTTTTGACAATTCCATTCAGGGCGGAAAAGGCACCGCGATGTTCGTCAGCAAGTCGACGAACCGGGGCGCGACGTGGACCACACCGATTCAATTCGCGACGTTCCAGAATCCCGTCTGCTTGTTCCCGCCGTACTGCTTCAATATCAGCGGCGGTCAGTTCAGAGGTCCAGGGTCGTACCCGGCTCCTGCCTACAACCCGATCGATAACAGGTTGTATGTCGCCTACGCCGACATCGTCAACGGTCTCGGTCGGATTTTCGTCACGTCCGCTGCTGCGAGCGACCTGACGAAGTGGACTACGCCCACCGAGGTTGCCGCCGGAACGGGCGATCGGTTCGCCGCCGAGCTCTCGGCGTCAACAACCGGCCGACTCGACATCGCATTCTACGATCGGAGCTACACCTCGAACGCGCTGGTCGATATGACCTATGCGAGCTCCTCCAATGGCGTCGACTGGATTTCAACTCGCGTAACCAAATCCGGATTTGATCCTTCGCTGTACGGTGTGCCGAGCGGGTCGGGAATTTCGCCGTTCATCGGCGACTACAACGGCATCGTTTCTCTCGCCGGTAGCGCAGGTATGACCTGGACAGGTCCCGGCAAAACGTACGGCGCATTGCCCACCAATCTGGAGATCTATTTTGCCAGAGTAACACCGTAAAATTCGATGTCCGGTGGGATGAGCCGCGTCTTCTTTCCGTTCGTCTACTGCTTCTTGCTGGCCGCGATCCAGCGCTCGACGACAACGCGAAGCATTGGCAGCGTGATCGTTCCGTTCTCCAGGACGCGATCGTGGAATGCCTTGATGTCGAACTTGGGCCCCAGCTCTCGCTCGGCCTGGTTTCGCAACCGCCTGATCTCGAGCCCGCCGACCTGGTACGAATATCCCTGACCGGGCCATCCAATTCGGCGATCGACATCGATCGCGGCCTGCTCGGGAGTGCGGGTCGTGTGCGCGAGCTCGTAGTCGATTGCCTGCTGCCGGGTCCATCCCTTGGCGTGCATTCCTGCTTCCATCACCAGCGTAGCGCCGTCGTAGACTTTGTCCTCGAGCCAGCGGAGTCGTGTTAGATCGGATGAGAACAGTCCCAGCTCGTCGCCGAGGGTCTCGGCATAGATGGCCCAACCCTCGACGAAGGCGGAGTTCCCGAGGTAGCGGTTGAGCGGATGAACGCCGGCGATCTCCTGTGCGATCGCGAGTTGGAAGTGGTGACCGGGAATTCCTTCGTGGAATGCGAGGCCTTCCATGCGTAGTCGCTCACCCGGCGTGGTTGCGTAACGCAGGTTCACGTGAAACACACCGGGCCTGCTCCCGTCCTCAGCCGGCTGCTGGTAGTCGGCGAGCGGCTGTGAAGGCTCCTCAAAGGCGGGGAAGGGCTCGACGACAAGCGGCGCCTTCGGAAGGATTTGGAAGTACCGTGGGACCTGTGCGCGGACGCGATTCAGGATTCCCTCTACAGCCGGCGCGACTTCCTCACGGGAATGAAAGCTGGCGCTGGAATCCGTGCGCGCTTTGCGCATCGCGGCGCGCACGTCCGACGTTCCGTAACGCGCTACGGTGATCGCGCGCATCGTCGACTCAGCGCGCGCGACGAGCTGTTGCCCAAGGTTGTACACATCGTCGGGCGAGAGATCGAGCGTTGTGTAGCGACGAATCGAAGCGGCATCACACGCCGCGCCGTTGGGATTCGCAGTGATCGAGACATTTTCTCGCGCAGCCGGCAGATACTCATTCGCCAAATAATCGCGATAACGCCGGATTGCGGGATTGAGCTCGTCGTTCACGAGTCGCTCGTAAGCAGTGGCGAATGCAGCGGTCGTGTCGCGCGCGGCGGGACTGTACAGCGGTGATGCTTTCCCAGCCGTGGCGAGTAGTTGATCGGCTGATTCGATCACACGGCTCACGTTGACCTTCGGTTCGGTGTATCCGTTCCGCACTCCTTCGCGCAGATTCGCCACCTCGACGTCGACATAGTGAGGGAAGGCTTGCCAGCGCGCGAGCGCTTGCGCGCGGAGATCCTCGGTGCCGACGGGCTGCTGCTCTGCGAGCGGGACGTAATTCGCTAAGAGTCCGATCATCGGGCTCACGTTCCACACGCGGAAGTTGCACGCACGCATTCCAATGTTCGCCTCGAGCTCCTCGCGCAGGAGTCCGTAGGTCACCCATTCGCTGCGGCCGATCAGCGACGTGGGGTCAATCTGTTTGAGGCGAGCGAGGAACTGGTCTTCCTTTGCCCTCCACGATGCCTCGGCGGCCGACGAGTTGTCGCTGAGGCGGTCGTGGCGCGCACCTGGAATGCCGTTGGTGGTGTTGATCTCGGGAAATGCTTCCCGAATGGCGGCGAGATAGTCGTCAGCTATCGTGACGACCTGCTTTGCAGCGGCTGCACTACCACTCGCCGGCCCGAGCTGCTGCCAGAGGTAGACGTACGTGAGCGCG
>DASQPS010000300.1:0-18953 GCA_035643845.1 Gemmatimonadaceae bacterium
CGAAATGTGAAGCTCTGATCGATCGTCAGCGGTGATCGTTTTTCCCTTGACGAGCATCACAGCTCGTTGGACCGCGTTTTTCACGTCGTGAATCACAGCTCCAGGCTGGTCACGCGGGACGAGCGTTCCATCTGCTCGATACGCACGGTCGACAAACGCCTCGCTGGCGAAGGCAATGCCTCCGCGGTCCGCGGCGCGCGCCATCTCGCTGCCGGCCAGACCGAGCAGAGTCAGCGACGTCTCGACTTCTCTGATCGCTTTGACGACGGCAGCGGCGGCGTCCGAATCGATTGCGGCCCTGTTGTAAAGAGCGCCATGCGGCTTCACGTACGCGAGCCGCGCCCCTTCGGCGCCGCAGATATCACGAAGCGCACGTATCTGCGACGCGACGTGAAATGCGATCTCCCTGGGCGGAAGTCCAAACTCGCGCCGCCCGAAACCCGGGATGTCAGGATAAGAAGGGTGAGCTCCGATGGTAACGCCCCGGACCCTGGCGGCGTGCACGGTATCACGCATCGTGGACGCGTCTCCCGCATGGAAGCCGCACGCGATGTTCGCGGATGACACCAGCTCGAGCAGTGCGGCGTCTTCGAAAATGCGCGAGCTTCCGAAGCCCTCGCCAAGATCCGCGTTCAGATCGATGGTGAGCGGCAATCGGCTACTTGGTGCGGGTCTTCTTCCTCTTCTTCTCCCCTTCAACAGGCTTTGCCTCGACTACCTCCCAATCCTGTTCGTCATCCTCGAAGCCACCGCGCGAAACTTTGGGGAGAAGCTTTTCGCGAACCACAACTGGAGCGAGCCAGTACGTGTAGCCATCGTCGGCCTCGACCGGGAACCAGGCGAATTTCGTGCGCACTCGCTCGTCGCCAATTTTGCCATGCGGATCTCGTCGACTCTTCCACTTCACGTTGATCGGGCCTCCGTAACTAGATTCGGTCCTCGAGTCCTCTGACTCCCGACATATCGGCGCAGCTCGCACAGCAATAAAAGGTGCCCTTGGACTCGACGCCGTGTCCGATGATCCGGCAGCCGCAGTGGGAGCAAGTCGGCGCAAGCGCGTGGATTGCGCACTCGAACGAATCGAAGGTGTGGGATTTTCCGCTCATCGAAACGGTGAACGATTTGTCGTAGTCGTTGCCACAGATTTCACACTTCGCCATCGGCACTCCGGTTTCAAAACGGTGGAGCGGCTCGTTGGCTCTACGGCGAATCTAATGCCGCTACGACGGACTCATCGGAAGACTTTCCTCATCTTGGTATCCGGATCGCGCGCAAACCGGAAGGCAAACCACGCGAGGTCAGTAACGAGCTCCTCGTAGGTCTGCGGATCGATCTTGTCGGCTACGATGTTGAGCCTGCCGTCAATCTGGGCCTTGAGATGCTCGATCCATTCCTTGGTGAAATCAGCCATTTTTGCGCGCGCCTCCGAGTGGTTAACTGAAATTGACGGAACGAATGGCGGATTCGCCAGCGACCCCCATTAGGGTGTTCGGCATGGTAGTGGTCTGGTTTCTGCCAATTATCGCGTTTGCCGCAGCGTGAGCATCGGGCGGCGACCGACCTAACCGGGGACTTTCATGCGGAAAATATCACTAGCAATTGGGGCGATCGTAGTGCTCGGCGGATGCGGCGTCTCCACCCAGCAGGAAGTGCAGATGGGGCAGGAAGAGGCGCAACAGGTTAATGCGCAACTGCCCATGCTCCGAGATGGCGTCATCGATAGTTACGTCAATGACCTTGGGAACCGGATAGCACGGACCACTTCCCGCTCCGATCTCAACTGGCAGTTTCAGGTCGTCAACTCAGACGTAGTGAACGCGTTCGCGCTGCCCGGCGGATTCGTCTACGTAAACCGCGGCGTTCTGGAGCGCGCGAGCAACATGTCGGAAGTTGCCGGCGTTCTCGGTCACGAGATCGAGCACGTCGTGAGACGTCACTCGGTGAAGCAGATGGAACAGGCGCAGGGCGCCAACGTGGGCGTCGGCATAGCGTGCGCTCTGACGGGCATCTGCCAGAGCGGTATTGCGCAGGCAGCGATCAACATTGGCGGCACGGCGGTTTTCGCGAAGTTCAGCCGCACCGACGAAGTGCAGGCGGACGAAGGCGGCTTCAACAATGTGATGCGGGCGGGGATCAGTCCGCGCGGAATGTATACCTTCTTCCAGAAGCTACTGGCGGAGGAGCAGCAGTCAGGCGGTGGGAATGCGGCCGCGTGGTTCTCAGACCACCCTGGAACATCGGACCGCATCGCCGACATCCAGCGGATGCTCAATCAGGTGCCGGCATCGCAGCTGAATAGCCTGCAGGTGAACGACTCCGGTTTTAGCACCATGAAGGCGAGGCTCGCTCGGCTCGGCCCGGCGCCGAAGTCGGCGGAGGGGCAGTAGCGGGAAGCGAAGCGGGAAGCGCAGTGGGAATCGCTCACCGACCGCTTCCCGCTTCCCGCTTCCCACCACGGAGGGTGAGGGATTCGAACCCCCAAGCCCTTGCGGGCGCCAGTTTTCAAGACTGGTGCAATAGCCGTTCTGCCAACCCTCCGGCTTCAAGATAACGCGCCTTATTTCGTCACGCTCGCCAGTAAATCGGTGAGCTGAGTTCCGCGCGCGATCCGGTCCGTTTGGACGGCGATTCGTGCAGCCTCTGATTTGAGACCTAGCTGGTTGAGGGCGTCACTCAACTCGGCGCCGGTTCGAACGTACAGGTACGGAATTCCCGCCGACGGCCGGTCGACCCATAAATCACGTTTTGCGAGGGATGCCGGAGCCTTGAAGGTCGTCTCCCATAGTGCTCGCGTCGTTAGCGCGTCGAACATTCCCTCGCCCGGCATTGAGACGATTCCCCCGCCTGCGTGCGGCACTTCCGGCATCAGCTTGCGCGCCAGGCCGACGGTCAACGTGTACTGCGCAAAGCCCATTTCCTCGGCGTAGTTGCCGGTGGTCCTGCTGAAAAAAAATGGCCGCGCCGGATAACCATCGCGGATCATGTAGAGCACGAACAGGTCGGCGCGCTCGAGACCCGTGAATTCGTCGAACTGACGTGGCTTTATGGTTGCAACGATGCCGGTGCCTTCTTTTGCGAAGGTCTGCGACGCGCTCAGTTCGATAGCTGGCGGGACAGCGTCCGCCTGGTCCATCGTGAGTCTCAATGGTGGTCCTGAAGGCTTCTTCCAAACCTTGCCACGATAGATCGCCGGCCCCTTGAGCGAGTCATACTCGTAGACGGGCCTCCGCAATAACTGTCGAGTGTACCAGTCCGTATTCAGCAACGAGAGGCACGCGACGATCACGTCGCGACGAATTCCCTCGACTTCCTGCGCGTACCAGAGTGGAAACGTGTCGTTGTCCCCGGAGGTGACGAGAATCCCGTACGGCTCGACTGAATTGAGGATGTCCGCCGCGGAATCGGCGGCGTCGGTCTGGCCCGCGCGTGACGCGGATTGCCAATTCGCAAACAGTGGGATCAATGCGATCGCCAGAAGGGGACTTGCGAGTAGCCAGCTTCTTTTCCGCGGCAACTCGAGCGTCTCGTCACCGACGCGCTGCTTCTGCGCGCCGAAAAGCACGGCAATAGTCTCCCACGCGTACACGAATCCAAGCGCTGCCCAGACGCTCCACGCGGAGAAGCTCCACAAATAGAAGTAGTCGCGGTCGCGGACTTCACGCGGAATGTTGTCGCCGAGTTCGGGAGACTGTGACGCGCCGTATTTGAAATTCATGTAGAAGATCAGCGCGAACGTGACCGTCAACATCAGCGGACCGAAATAAGAAAATGAGCGCCGGTCCCTCTTCCAGTGCACGTAGCCGCCAAGTCCGCCGAATAGGAGGAACAAAGTCGCCAGAGCTCGCTGCAACGCGCCGTGATTGTCGAAGGGGTCGCGCAGCCACTGCCAGCGGAAGTAGAGCCACCACATCTCCACCTGCGCGACGAACGGCGCCTGTCGGTCGCTGAGTGCAGGCTTGCCGTATTGCCCCCGGTTGAAGTTGTACATGAAGCGGTCATACGTCGCTTTGCTGAATGTGCAGCCCCAGCCGATGCGCGTCTCGCAACCGGTTGGCTCACCCTCGTTTATTCCGGGGAAGTACGCCGCGCGAAGCGGTTGCGTCAGAAATGGCGTCATCCCCAGGAGCAGCGTGCCCGCGATAGCGAACATCAACTTCCACCTGAACAGCGTTCGCGGTCGACGGATCACCACCGCCGCGGCTACCGCCGGCACCGCCAGAAATCCCGCCATGTGGTTCGCGTACCCGAGTCCGCTCAGGTATGCGATAAGGACGAGAATTCTGTCGGCCCTGCGACCGTCGGGTTCGTCGCACCAGCGCACGATTAACCACGAAACGATCGCCAGTCCGAGCAGTGAAACGGTGTAAACCTTTTCGTTCACGACCGACTGTGCCCAAACCGTGAAGGCGGTTGCGCCGATCAGCGCCGCCAGCGATCCGCCGACGATTCGCTGCCACCGCTCGGCGAGCCATCCGACCAGAACACGCTCGGTGATCAGAAACCACATGCCGGCCGCGGCGGCACTGCATAGCGCGGCGAGAATGTTGACGCGCATCGCTACGTTCGGCGCGATCGGGAGAATCGTGAAGAATCTGCCGAGGATGACGAAGAAGGGATTGCCTGGCGGATGCGGAAGCCCGAAATCGTACGCCGCCGCGATGTACTCGCTCGTGTCCCACATCGCCGTCGACGGCGAAAGCGTGACGAGGTAGAGAACAAAGATGACAACCGCAGCTATCGCCGCCGCGCGATAGGACGGACGGTAGTCGAAGTCGGTGGACCTGCCGCGCGGAGCGGAGCCAGCCACTAGTGTCGGAACTGCCGCATGCCCGTAAATACCATGGCGATGTCGAATTCGTCCGCCGCTTCGATTACTTCTGAATCGCGCACCGAGCCGCCGGGTTGAACGATGGCCGAGACTCCTGCTTCTACGGCTTGCTCGACGCCGTCGCGGAACGGGAAGAAGGCGTCGGAGCCCATCACTGATCCCTTCGTGTCGTGGCCGCTCAAGTGCGCCTTGTGAACTGACATGAACGCCGCGTCGACGCGCGACATTTGGCCGGCGCCGATTCCGATCGTTGCCCCTTCACGAACGAGAACGATCGCGTTGGACTTCACACTCGCTACCGCGCGCCAGGCGAAGCGCAGATCCCACCACTCTCCTTCGGTCGGCTGTCTCTTCGTGACAATGCGCCAATCTTTTTCACTTGCGCCGAGATGCGCGCGCTCCTGGGCGAGAAACCCGCCGCGAACGCGTTTGTAATCCAGCGCTCCAGGCCGCCACCGCGCGCGGCCCTCGAGCACCCGCAGATTCTTTTTCCGGCCGAGTATCTCGAGGGCGCCGTCGCTGAAGCCAGGCGCAACGATGCACTCGACGAACAAGCTGGAGACTGCTTCTGCGGTCTCGTCGTCAACCGGGACGGTGAACGAGATCACTGATCCGAACGCGGAGACAGGGTCGCAGGCGAGCGCTTTTTTGTATGCGTCGACGGCAGTCGCACCGGTCGCGAGCCCGCAGGGCGTAGTGTGCTTCACGATCGCACAACAGGTCTCGTCGACGAATGGATCCGTAGCGACCAGCGCGCCCTCGAGATCGAGCAAATTGTTGAACGACAGCTCCTTCCCGCCCTTCTTGGCGAGCGCCGAAATGCCCTCGTTGCGCTGCTCGACGTAGAATGCCGCGCGCTGCCCCGGATTCTCGCCATACCTAAGTGTCATTTCGCGCTGCAGCGGAATGGAAATCCGATCGGGGAATGTCTCATCGCGGTCGCAGGCGAACCAGTGCGCGATCGCCGCGTCGTATGCGGCGGTGTGAGCGAAGGCCTTTTCCGCGAGAAGTCGGCGGAGATCCAGGTCGTCGTCTTGCGCCTCGAGCGATGCGAGAACCCTGGCATAGTCTTCCGGATCGACGATGACGGTGACGGCCTCAAAATTCTTCGCCGCCGAGCGAAGCATCGAGGGGCCGCCGATGTCGATTTGCTCGATGATTTCTTCGGGCTTCGCCCCCGCTCGGGCAGCAGTTTGCACGAAAGGGTAGAGATTTACCGCTACGAGATCGATGGGCGCAATGTTTTGCTCGGCGAGTGCCTTCACGTGCTCCGGCAGACTTCGGCGTGCGAGCAATCCAGCGTGGATTTTCGGGTGCAGGGTCTTCACCCTTCCGTCGAGCATCTCCGGAAATCCGGTCACTTCGCTGACGTCTCGCACTTTGATCGCAGCGGATCGGAGCGCGTTGGCCGTTCCTCCTGTCGAGATCAACTCCCAGCCCAGGTTGGCGAGGCCGCGAGCGAAATCCACGAGCCCGGTCTTATCGGATACAGACAATAGTGCAGTTGGCATATCAGTCAGTGTGTTTCGATTCGATTTGTTGGAGCAAAGCGGCCATCTCCACGACGCGCGGATAAACTACGTGCTCCACGTTGAGGACCCGCGCTGCAAGCGTTTCGGCGGTGTCTGTCGTACTTACAGGAACTCGCCACTGTGCGACGATCGGGCCACGATCGTATTCGTTGTCGACGAGGTGGA
The DNA here is from genome assembly GCA_035643845.1 of Gemmatimonadaceae bacterium. Lineage (GTDB taxonomy): Bacteria > Gemmatimonadota > Gemmatimonadetes > Gemmatimonadales > Gemmatimonadaceae > UBA4720. The sequence goes on from DASQPS010000300.1 coordinate 6,526, forward strand.
CGGTCACGCCGGACTCCGTTGCGCCCGAAGAAATTACAGCCTCGTGGACTCGGGCGCCGTACATCCCCTCGCCTCCGAACGCAGGCAGGAGCGCCGGATGGATATTCAGGATTCGACCCGAGTATGCGTGAATGACCTTGGGCTGAATCAGCTTGAGGTATCCGGCAAGCACGACTAGGTCGATGCGAAATCTTTCAAGCAGGCCGAGCAGCTCGCTGCCGTCATCGGCCGCGTCGAAGTGCGCGATATCGATCGATGCCGTTGCGGCTCTGATCAACGCGGGCGAATCGGCGCGGTTCGAAGCAACGAGGACGACTTTCGCAACGCGCTCGCGGGCGAGATTGTCGAAGTGCTCTACGATTGCCTGGAGATTTGACCCGCGACCCGACGCGAGCACCGCGATTCGTGATGGCATGTTGATTTCTACGGCGCGCTTTCGGGCCGCGTGAGGCCGAGGAGCAGGTTGACAGCTTCCTGCAGTGAAGCGGCGGTGGCAATTCCGTTCTCTCGAGCCTGGCGTCGGTCGTCGTGCGTCGTCATGGGCGAGTCGATCATGATCGCGCGTCCTCCGAGCTTGGTCGATGGAGAGACGTCTCGCCAGCGGTCGCCAATGTAGGCTGCCTGCTCGGGATCGATGCTGAAGTCGCGGATTGCGTCCTCGAACATTTTCGTCGCTGGTTTCCGGCAACCGGACGCATTGGGCTGGTCCGGACGTTCCGGGCAGAAGTAACTAGCGTCGATGTGCGCGCCATGGTCGGACAAAAGCTCATGAAAGCGATTGCGGACGGCTTCGTAGTCCGCGACGCTGATGAGCCCGCGGCCAATCCCGGATTGATTGGTCACGACGATGACCAGAATCTTGGCGTCGTTGAGTTTTTTTATGGCGGCTGCCGCGCCAGGGAGTAGCCTGACCCGAGCCGGCGATTTGATATAGTGCGCATCCTCCATGACCGTGCCGTCGCGGTCCAGAAATACGGCATGGGGAAGGTTGCTCACGACAAGGCACTGGAAACCGAATCCACGAGAACAGCATCGTCGCGAGGCAGCACGGACCGCATGTCGAGCAGCAGATGTCCGTCCACAATGCGTCCGATCACGGCTGGATCGCCTAGCCTCAGTTTCTGTTCGGCGATTTGCGCATTGCCGGAAACCGAGACGGCGACCGACGGTATTTCGGCTGTCGGGAATGCGCCACCGCCGACGCTAGCGATCGATTCGGCGACGCGCGTTTCAATTCCACGTTCGCTCAGCTTCGCAACGATCGACTGTGCGCGCGCAACGAGACTCTCGGGGGTACTCGTCAACATTGCAAGAACAGGAATATCTCTCAACGCGCGTTCGGGTTCGAGATAAAGTCTTAGCGTCGCTTCGAGCGCTGACAGCGTGAGCTTGTCGACCCTCATCGCTCGGGTCAGGGGATTTTTGCGGAGCTTCGCCACGAGCGTCGAATCGCCCAGGATTATGCCTGCTTGTGGTCCGCCCAGGAGTTTGTCGCCGCTCATGAGAACGACCGACGCGCCAGCGCCAAGCGCGGCGCTCGCGGTGGGCTCGCCGCTCAAGCCGTAGGCATCCAGTGAAATCATGAGTCCGCTACCCAGGTCGTGCACAACGGGAAGTCCATGCTCCGCGCCAATAAATGCGAGCTGATCGACGCGGACGTCCGATGTAAATCCTTCGATGGCGAAGTTGCTCCGGTGCACCTTCACGATTGCAGCGGTCTTTGGCGTAATCGCCCTACGATAGTCGTCCTCGTGAGTCCGATTGGTTGTTCCGACCTCGACGAGGCGCGCGCCGCTTCGCGCCATGATTTCCGGGATTCGAAAGCTTCCTCCGATCTCAACCAGCTCTCCGCGCGATACGAGCACCTCTTTTCGCTGGGCGAGGCTGTTGAGAGTGAGGACTATCGCGGCTGCGCAATTGTTGACGACGAGAGCGTCCTCTGCACCGGTGAGCTGAGCGAGTAGCCCGACGCAGTGTGAGTAGCGTGATCCGCGCTGCCCGGTATCGAGATCGTATTCGAGATTGCTGAATCCAGCGGCCGTGTGGGCAATTGCCTCGATTGCGGCGTCGGCAAGTGGCGCTCGTCCCAGGTTGGTGTGCAGCACTATCCCGGTTGCGTTGACGACTCGACGCAGCGAAGGGCGAATGAGCTTGTCGACGGTGGATGAAATGTTCGCAACCCACTGTTCTTCACTCTTTGCGGCCTGTCCTCCCATCCGAGCGGCATCGACGGTACTTCGTATTGCCTCGACGACGACTAAGCGCGGATGCTGCTCGAGCAGCGAACGCACGCCGGCCGTTTCCAGGAGCGAGCTGACGCTAGGCAGGTCGCGCCGCTGATCGGTCATGGGATGGGTGCAACGGGGCGATCGGGCGGAGGCGCGCCCGGTTGCGGTGTAGCCGGAGGCGGCACCCGCGGCTTCACGCCCGTCGAGTCTTTCGGCGGAGCCGGAGCTGGCGCGGTGTAAGTGTGCTCGCTGTTTCCTGTATAACCGAGCAGTCCGCGAATTCCAATCGACCGGATGCGGTAGACAGTTTTCGGCACCAGTGGTCGCGTTAGATGAATTATCGCCGTCGAGATGGGAGACGGCCTCGACATCACCGGTTTCGGCACAGGTGGAGTCGTGTCTGCGCGAACGGGTGCGGGCCGGCGTACTGGCGGTTGTACCGGTGGTCGCGCGCTCGGCGCCACAGCCTTCCGAGTCGTGTCTCTCGGAGCGGCGCCGCCGCTCGCGATTGGAATTCGGGCAGAATCTGGCGGAGGCCCGATCACCGAGAAATTGGCGGCGGTCAGAGTTTGCCCCGGATCAATAGGCCGGTCGAAGCCGATTCGCAGAGTGAGCGAGTCATCCGCGGCGACGTCTCGAATGTGCGGGGGCACAGTGTCGTGGACAAACACAAGCAGCTGCGTTGCTGCGGTATCGGCGAGAACGACCGTGAGGCTGTCCCACGGCTCGCTCGGATCGACGGAAAGGTTCTTGTTGCGATCGAGGTACGCTCTAACCGTGTACTTTGCCGGCGGAAGATGCTCCAGCGTGAATCGGCCACTCGAGTCCACGAGCGCAACGTAAGGGTGCAGCGTGTCGGGTGGGACGAACGACTCGACGAGAGCGCCTGCGGCGGGATTTCCGCTCACCCAGTCGAAAACCGAGCCTGATATATGGGTGCGCGGAATCGTCGGGCCTGTTGAGAAAAAAGTCGTCGCACCGGTGTTGCGAACGTTGCCTCGAATATCGGCTAGCCCGCGCAGCATGATCACCGTGTACGGCGTATTGGCTCGCCAGCCGTGCGGTGGCTTCACAGCAATCGCTTCGCGGTGCCACGACGCATCCGGGACTCCATCGCGCGGAGAGATCAGAAATAGATCCGCAAGCGTCGTCACCGAGGGCGGCTTCTCCGCAACGACCTCGTCGAAGCGGAAAACGATTTCTTTGGGCTTCACGCCAACCGTGCCGGAGTCCGGTGTGATGCTGACTATCTGGGGGGCTGCCGTGTCGATCGGACCGCCAGGCGGCATACCAGGCGATGCGCACGCCGTTAGGAACAACGCCGCGGCGATCAGCCGCCGCAAAGCATGCTCACTTTCGCGGAGAGCTGCTCGCGCCGCTTGCGCCACTCTTGTTCCTTCTGCCGCTCGGATTCCACAACCGCCGCGGGCGCCCGGCTAACGAACCCTTTATTCGCAAGCCTGTTCGATAGCACAGTGAGCTGAGTATCGAGCTGTTCGAGCTCGCCACGGAGCTTCGCGCACTCCCGCGACAGATCGACGACGCCAGCAAGAGGAACGATGATCTCACTCCCGTCAGTGAGAACCGAGTGTGCGGCGGCTTCATCGGCCGATGGGCCGGTTCGCAGCTCAGTGCGGGCGAGCTGACCGAACAAACGCGCGTGGTCGGTGAACAGCGATCCATTCGTCCGAGCACGGATAATCGCTTCGATCGGCTTGCCCGGCGGGATCGCGTAGTCGGATCGGATCTGCCGGAGAGCACTCACGGCTTCGCGCACGAGATCAAAACGCGCCATCGCCTGCTTCTCGCTCGCAGAGGATGGCTCCGCCGTCGGCCACTCCGCTATCGCCAGGAATTCGCAGCGATCGGCAGCGTCCGGAAAGGGAAGCTGCTGCCAGAGGGTCTCCGTGATGAACGGCATGATGGGATGCAGCAACCGCAATGCGAAGTCGAAGACGTGGGTCAGTACTGCACGCGCCACCTCACCGTCGGCGCCGCCCGCACTGATTCGTGCTTTCGTGCTCTCGAGATACCAATCCGCCACGTCATTCCAGACGAACCGCCGCGCGGACTCAGCGAATTCGCTCAACCGAAGTCCCGCATATCGCTCCTCAGGACGCCACTTGCCGTTGCTGGGCCGTGGTGGGCCAAGCGCGTTGTCGCACTCGGCAATCGTCGCGTTGAGTCGGCCGAGTATCCAGCGATCGGCGAGCGTGAGATTAGCGTCCAGCAGCTCGTCGACGCTTTTTACAGGCGATGTTCCGACGTTCGTCAAAAGGAACCGGCCAATATTCCACAGCTTGGTCGCAAAATTCCGCCCGGGCGCGAATGAGCGCTCGAGGTCGTTCGGATCGAGCATCAGGTCAGCGCCTGTTCCCATTCCAGAGATGACGGTGTAGCGCAGAGCGTCGGCGCCGTATTTGGTAACCACGTCGAGGGGATCGATGCCATTGCCCAGCGACTTGGACATCTTGACGTGCTGGGTGTCGCGAACGGTGCCGTGGAGATACACCGTATGAAACGGCGGCGCGTCCATAAAGGCGTATCCAGCCATGATCATGCGGGACACCCAGAAGAACAAAATCTCCGACGCCGTAACGAGATCGTCCGTCGGATAGAAAGCGACCAGCGACGCCGAGTCCTTGTCGGGCCATCCAAGCGTCGAGATGGGGAAGAGCCACGAGGAAAACCACGTGTCGAGCACATCATCGTCCTGGCGAACCGCTGCGCCACAGCGATCGCAGGCGCTCACATCGGTACGACTCACGATCGTGGTATTGCACGCGTCGCAGTACCAGACAGGAATTCGGTGTCCCCACCACAACTGTCGCGAGATGTTCCAGTCGCGGATGTTCTCGAGCCAGTTGACGTAGACCGCTTCCCACCGCTCGGGCAGAATACGAATTGTTCCGTTGCGAACTGCCTTGAGCGCAGGTTTCGCCAACGGCTCCATTTTGACGAACCATTGGTCTGAGAGCCGTGGCTCGACGACCGTATCGCAGCGATAGCAGTGACGAACAGCGTGCTGATGCGGTTGGACGGCTTGCAGCTGGCCGAGCTCGTCGAGCGCGGCGACGATTCGTTCGCGCGCCTCAAAGCGATCGAGTCCGATCAGGTCGGCCGGCACACGTGAATCTGCGTCCTGGCCGTTCACCATCGTGCCATCGGGCGCCATGATCACCGGCATCGGTAGCTTGTGTCGCTTTCCAACCTCGAAGTCGTTCGCGTCGTGGGCCGGAGTGATCTTTACAATTCCGCTGCCGAACTCGGGATCGACGTACTCGTCGGCGATGATCGGAATCTCGATATTCGTGAGCGGCAGAATCGCTCGATGTCCAATTAACGACTTGTATCGCTCATCATCGGGATGCACTGCGAGCGCGACATCACCGAGCATTGTCTCGGGGCGCGTCGTCGACACTGCGACGACGCCGAAGACGGTCTCGGGCTTGTTGCCTTTCGAATCGCGCAACGGCTGAGAAGGGATCCCGGCAATTCGGTAGAGAATGTGGTACAGCTTTCCCGTTTCTTCCTCGTGCTGCGCTTCTTCGTCGCTCAGCGACGTAAGGCAGCGTGGGCACCAGTGGATGACCCGATGTCCGCGATAAATCAGACCGCGCTCGTATAGCTGAACGAACGCTTCGCGCACAGCGCGTGAAAGCTCGGGTGAGAAAGTGTACGCAGTTCTGTTCCAGTCGCAGGACGCGCCAATCGCTCGGAGCTGACGCAGGATTTCTCCACCCGTACGGTCCACAAAAGACACGGTCCGCTCGACGAACGCGGTTCGACCCAGATCAGACTTGGATTTTCCTTCGGCGGCGAGCTGTTTCTCGATAACGTTTTGGGTGGCGATGCCGGCGTGATCCGTTCCAGGTAGCCAGAGCGTTTCGTCTCCGGCCATCCGCCGCCAGCGCACGATGACGTCCTGAACCGTGTTGTTGAGGCCGTGCCCCATGTGCAGCACCGCAGTGACATTCGGCGGCGGCATGATGATCGTGAACGGATCCCGGTCGCCGCCGTTACGGTTGCTGCGCTTGTCGTCGGCGGCAAAGATTCCTGCCGTAACCCAGCGCTCGTAGATGGCGCTCTCGGTCGCGCCCGGGTCGTATTGCGGGGGCAACTCGTCGGGCTTCTGCTTTGTCGTCATTCTCCGCGCAAGTTAACCGACGCGATTTTGACGGGTAAGACTTTGCTGTTCCTTGGCGCGGAGCGCGCTGTTACAGCGCGATGCGTGGTGCTGAGGGCAGAGCCTGCACGGCCGACATCTTACGCCAGTCCGTGCGGGCTCAACTCCCCCAGCACGACGACGTCAGCTACGCGTTTGGCTGCGGTCTCGCTACGTCTGCGGGTGCACGCTCAGGCTCGGCGACGTGATCCGCTTTGGGTACGCCCGTCGGCGCAATGGGAGAGCCATCGGTGCGACCACCGCGACCCGATTTCTTGGTAGACTTGCGGCGCTCCGCGGTGTCAGGGATCTCGTCGGCCGCGGCCATGAACGCGCGGTCTTCCTTTAGCGAGCGGTCTTCGAGAACGTTCCGCGGGTCGGCGTGACGATCGACTTCGGTCGAATTACCCTGTCTGCGCCGACCAGTGCCAACCTGCTGACCTTCCCAATGACGTTCGGTGAAAGCAGCATCGCCATCTTCGTAGCGGTGCGCCGCGTCATCGAACAGTTCCTCCTCGGCGCCGATTACGAGGCGATTGACCACCGTCTCCACGCCAGGCACTCCGCGCGCGACGACGATCGCCTGTCGCGCTTCGTCCTCGGAATTCACGGATCCAGTGAGCTCGATGATTCCATCTTCGACCGCGCCAATGTCGACGGCGCGCTCGCTCAGGATCGGATCGTTTCTAAACGCTTCGAGAACTCTCTCCTCGAGCTCCTCGACGCCGTTGAGCGATGCCTTTGGGGTATCGAGATCCTCGTCGAAATCGGGATCGAATTCATCGTCGTCGAGACCCTCGTAATCGAAGTCGTCTTCTTCTTCGCCCGTTCCGCCACCGAAAGTGTCCTTGATTCTGTCAGTCAAGCCTTTGAACCCTCCGAATCGCTCTGCCATGAGAACACCAGCCGCGAAACCAGCCGCGGCGCCGATCGCGATGTAGAGTGCGCTGCGTGAAGAGGATTCCTCTTCCTCTTCATCGGCGTAGATGTAAGGTGGCTCGCTGCGATAACGGAAGGGGGACATAAATACGCCTGTGGCGAAGGGTTTCTGCAAACGATAGCTTAACGGGGAGCAAAATAAAGGCCATTCGCAGTACTCGAAATTATACCAGAAATGTTGACGCTGAGGCTCCCCGACGGCGCCACCCGCGAAGTCCCCGAAGGCACTCTGCCGCGCGATGTCGTCGCATCGATTGGGTCCCGGCTTCTGCGCGATGCGATCGCGGTCCAGATAGACGGTGAAGTGTTCGATCTCGCGACTCCGCTTAGGAAGGGCGGAAATTTTCGCGTGCTCACGGAGAAAGACCGTGAGTCTCTGGCAGTGCTCCGCCACTCGGGCGCGCACATTCTGGCGACTGCTGTCCGTCGCCTTCGCCCTGATGCGAAAATCGGGTTCGGCCCCGCCATCGAAGATGGATTCTATTACGACTTCGAGGTAAAGGAGCCGTTCACCCCGCAAGATCTGGAGACCTTCGAGAGCGAGATGAAGAAGGTGATCGCGGAGAAATATCCATTCGTCCGCGAGGAGGTTTCGCAAGCCGAGGCCCGGAAGCGGTTCGCCGACGATCCTCTCAAGCTCGAGCGCCTCGGAGAGTTTTCGGAGGACGAAATAATCTCGACCTACACAGACGGGCCATTCATCGACCTCTGTCGCGGACCGCACGTACCGGACACTTCGTACCTCAGGAATTTCAAGCTCCTGCATACGGCTGGAGCGTATTGGCGCGGCGACGAGCATCGCCAGATGCTCCAGCGCATCTACGCGACAGCCTTCTGGAAAAAGGACGAGCTCGAGGAGCATCTCCACCGGCTCGAGGAAGCGAAGCGGCGCGACCATCGTGTGCTCGCTCAGCAGCTGGATCTCTATTCGACTGATGCACGTGTTGGCCCGGGACTGATTCTTTGGCATCCGCGTGGCGCAATCATCCGAAACGAGATCGAGAAGTTCGAGCAGTCGCTGATTCTTCGGCACGGATACGAGCTCGTCTACACGCCCCACATCGTGAGCGAAAAGCTTTTCCAGATCTCCGGGCACCTCGAGAACTTCAAGGAGAACATGTTCGGCGCGATGGAAGTCGAGGGAGCCGCGTATCGTCCGAAGCCGATGAACTGTCCAGGGCACATTGCGATCTACCAATCACGACAGCGGTCCTATCGCGACTTGCCGATTCGCTACGCGGAGTTCGGCGCGGTTTACCGTTACGAGCGAAGCGGTGTGCTGCACGGCATGATGAGAGTGCGCGGATTCACGCAGGACGACGCGCACATCTTCTGCACTCCCGAGCAGGTGCCGTCCGAGATTGCTCGACTTCTCGATTTGTGCGACGAGATGCTCAAGGCTTTCGGCTATCCGTACACCATCGAGCTTGCCACGCGCCCCGACAAAGCGCTCGGCGCTGCCGAGCGATGGGAGCAGGCGCAAGAAACGCTTGCAGAAGTTCTGCGTTCGCGAGGACAGGAGTACACGATCGACGAAGGCGGGGGTGCCTTCTACGGCCCGAAGCTCGATTTCAAGCTGATCGATGCCATTGGTCGAAAATGGCAAGGCCCGACCGTGCAGCTCGACTTCAATCTTCCGGATAGATTCGACCTCGAGTACACCGGAGCCGACAATGCTGCGCACCGGCCGACGATGCTGCACCGCGTGCTCGTCGGATCAATGGAACGCTTCGTCGGCGGTCTGATCGAACATTTTGCGGGTGCATTCCCGCTCTGGCTCGCGCCAGAGCAGGTGCGGGTGATTCCGATCGCCGACGAAGTGCGCGGGTTCGCGCAGTCCGTCGTCGAGCGGCTCAAAGCGCGCGGCGTACGAGTCCATCTCGACGATCGCTCCGAGACACTCAACTACCGCATCCGCGAAGGTGAAGTGCTCAAGATTCCGTACATGGCTGTCGTCGGAAAGCGGGAGGCAGAAGCGGACTCGATCGCGCTCAGAGTTCGCGGGGCGGGGAAGAAACAAGAGGTCTACACCGTTGCTGATTTTGCCGCGCGGCTCGAGGACGAGCTGGCAACACGGGCGCTCACTCCCTAGCAGCTCAGGCTGCCAGGGTTGACCGGCTGATTAGCATTCCAACATGGCTGCCCTGACAGGACTTCATCACATCACGTGCATGTCCGGCGACGCGCAGGAAAACGTCTATTTTTATTCCGGCGTGCTGGGAATGCGTCTGGTGAAGAAAAGCGTCAATCAGGATTCGCCCGGCACGTATCACCTGTTCTATGCTGACGGAGATGGACACCCCGGTACGGACATAACATTTTTCCCCTGGCCGGAGATGCCCCCCGCCAAACCGGGAATCGGTCTCGCGATGGAGATCTCACTCGCGGTTCCGCTCGGCAGTCTCGACTACTGGTCGGCTCGCTTGCGCGATCACGGAACTCCGCCGGGCGAAATCGAAATCAGAAGGCAGACGGCTGCTCTGCCTTTCTCCGATCCGCACGGATTGCCGCTCGTGCTCCACGAAACAGGAGACGTTCGAGAGTTCACTCAATGGCGCGATAGCCCTGTTCCGGCGGAGCGGCAGGTTCTCGGTCTTCACTCTGTTCGGTTATGGCAGCGTGACCTCGACGCGACCGCTCGCTTCCTCACCGGGGTTCTCGGTTTCGTCGCTCTTGGCCAGGAAAACGAGTGGGCTGCGTTCGGGTTCGGTAAGGGAGGATCCGGCCGCTACGTGGAAATTCGCGAGCTTCCCGACGCGGAGCGCGGACGATGGGGAACAGGAGGAGTGCACCACGTCGCGTGGCGGGTGCCCGACGATAAAACGGAGCTCGACGTGCGCGAAGCGATCGACCGCGCCAGACGTCGGCCGACCGAAGTCATAGATCGGTTCTGGTTCAAGTCCGTCTATTTCCTCGAGCCCGGCGGCGTGCTGTTCGAGATCGCGACCGACGGCCCTGGCTTTACTGTCGACGAAGATGCCGCGACTCTCGGCGAACATCTCGTCTTGCCGCCGTGGCTCGAGCCACAGCGTGCCGAGATCGAATCCGCGTTGCCGCCGCTCAAGCCGGCGGCGGAATCAGCGCGCCTCTAACTCCGCAGCAAGTACCTCATTACCGGCGCACGTCCCTCAGAGCGGAACGCAGCTCGTCGGTGATGCTGTTCGACGAGTAGTCCATTAGCTCATTGAGCGCGCCCTGAAAATCCGCGACACTCACGGAGCCTAGGGTGCTCGCTGCGATGACCGATCCCGGGATCGGACTATTGCTCTGCACGTATGGTGTCAGGCGATCGCGGCTATGGATGTTGACGTTCCATATCTCTCGTCCGGTGCGTCTGTCGAGTAGTACGGCCTCGGCGAACGTGAAGAGATACGAAGCCTCATCTTCTTTCGCGTTGATGCCGAATCTCTCCATCCGAACTTCCATTAAGTAATCAGCCTGACTCTCGTCGGTCGTCGGACGAGTGCCGAGGTAGCGGCTCGCTCTTTCAAGGGTCCGCTGTGCAAGCACGGCTGGTATGTCGATCCGCGCTGCGGCGCTATCGAGGCGTGCGCTCGCGCGTCTGCCCTCGCGCTCTCTCGCGACGTCAGCGCCGGCCCGGACAACAGCTTCTACGGGGTTCTGCGAATTGCTTAGATCGTAGTAGCTGGTGAGCAGCTCCGGCGAAGGCGGAGCTATGTAGACAACGGCAAGAGTACGGCTCGCGAATGGATACTCCGCGAGATGGTGCCCGCCGCCGCACGCGGCAAGCAGCGAGACGATCGTGGTCGCGCATCCAAGTGCGCGCAGTCCCGACCGCAGCGGCGATTTACTCATTTAGATGTCCTGATCGAGTAGATGGTACCAGCGGGGCGACGAGGACGCCGCCAGCTCATCATTTAGACGATGCGATCAGGCCGGAGTTACTCGATTTGACGCTATTGATCCGGACCAACGGACAACTATTTGTTTCCTGTGTAGACGACTTTCCAGACGCGTCCAGCGTTGTCGTCCGTGATGTAGAGCGCGCCATCGGGTCCAACCGCTACGTCATTCGGGCGGTGCGCGGCCGCATCCGGTTGCTTGTTGGCGCCGGCAAATCCGTCGGCGAATACCTCGTGGGTCGACGCGCCCGTCGGATTGCCTCCTGAAAAAGGCACGAAGACGACGTTGTATCCCTGTTGCGGACCCGGCGCACGATTCCACGAGCCGTGAAACGCAATGAAGGCTCCGCCTTTGTAGTGCGATGGAAACGACGAACCGTTATAGAATGCGGCACCGTCGGGCGCCCAATGCGCCCCGAAGAAAGCCACCGGGCCCTTTTTTGATGCGCACTGACCGACAGTTTTTCCGTCGCCGCCGTACTCGGGGGCGAGCATGAGTTTCTGCTGCGTGCCGTCGTAGTAACAGTACGGCCATCCATAGTCGCCGCCCTGCTCGACTTTGATCAGCTCCTCCGCGGGCAGATTTTCGCCCTGGTCGACCGTAAAGAGCTTCGGCCAGTTGTCATAAAGCTGATCGCGACCGTGTTGCGTGGAATAGAGCTGACCGCTTCCGTCGAATGCGAGCCCCTCGGCGTTCCGAATGCCCGTGGCGTAACGCTCGGCGGGAGAGAAGCGCTGGTTCGTTTTGTTTGCATCGTAGCGCCAGATGCCGCCCCGTGTCGTGAGCTCGGTGCACGGGTTGCGCCCCGGTACCCCGGCAACACGATTTTTTGGCTGGCACGAATTCGTGGCGCTCCCCAGGTCGACGAACAGATCGCCGGTCCGGCTTATCACGAATGGATGCATCGGGTGATCGCCCGAGGTCGGGAAATCGCTGATGACGATTTCCGCGGCCGCAGAGCTGTCGCCGTTTATTGGGTAGCGCACGATTCTCGCCGATCCTTTCACGAACTGTTCGGCGTAGATGAAGTTCTTGTAAAGATCGATGCCGGTGCCGCCGCCAACGCCGCCATGTGCTGAATCGGGTCCGATGCGCCTGATGACGTCGGCGACTCCGTCATTGTTTGTGTCTCGTAACGCGACCACGAAGCCGCCCTTGTGCGCGGGCGTGTGAAAGTACTGGCCGCTCCAGGTGTTGACGTAGACATCGCCATTGCTGTTGACGACAAGGTG
>DASQPS010000301.1:0-14602 GCA_035643845.1 Gemmatimonadaceae bacterium
CCGGAATCCTGACGGTTGCTGTGCGCAGGTTTGGCTGCCATATCGCCGACGTCTCATGAGTTACAGTGGTCGTCCCGTCGGTGAACTTGAGCTGCACGTCCACTGGTGCCGGCATTCCACCGATGTTGTCGATGACCACTGTATAGCCGTCGCCTGACTTCGTCACCGAGCGAATGCCAAGATCGATGTAACCGTTGGAGAAGTACCAGTCGTTCCAGAACCAATTCAGGTTCCGGCCCGTCACGTCATTAAAGGTATTGAAGAAATCCCACGGAATTGGATGCTTGCCGTGCCAGCGATCCATGAAGGTGTGCAAGCCCGTGCGAAAAACGGCGTCCCCGAGCATGTCCCTGAGAGCGAGATAACCAAGTGAGGCTTTACCGTAAGCGTTGTCACCGTAAGCACTGGGAGAAAGCGCGTCGGCCGGTGTGATGATGGGAAGATCTTCGAGCGGCGAAGGATTTCTCGCCCAGCCGGTTACCCGAAACTGCCTGTAGAACTGCGTCGCCCTCTCCTGACCGAGATCAGCAGTTCCGATGAGGTACTCGAAAGTTGTCGCCCATCCTTCATCCATCATCGCGTAGCGCGACTCGTTGATTCCCATGTAGAACGGGAAATAGGTGTGTGCAGTCTCGTGTTCGACGACGAATCGCGAGAACACCGTATCGGCGTAGCTCTCGTCGTTCACCATCATCGGGTACTCCATTCCGGCGAGTCCTTCGACGACCGTGGTTTTCTCGTATGGATATGGAACACCCGGCCAGTTGGTCGACAGCCAGTTGAGCGCGTGACGACTGTACTGCACCATGTGGTGATAGTCGGCGGCGGTATCGTTGTATGCAGCTTGAGCGCTCGCCCGACGATGGGACAAGGTGTCGACGACGGCGCTCGCCGCATCCCACACGTAATGATCGCTCAGCGCGAAAGTCATGTCGGGAATGTCGCTCGCGCGAAAGCGCCAGGTGTTGGTAGGATGCTGCGTGGTCACGCGCTTGGCCGCCATGTCGGCCCGCGTTGCGACGTTGATCGTCTGGTCCGAGGTGAAGGAGCGGTTGTAGCGATCGAGCGCGGCCGGCTGAAGAACTTCCGCTGGATTCAGAAGCGTACCCGTTCCCCAAACGACGAAATTGGCCGGCACGGTAATCGACACGTCGTAGTCGTTGAAATCGCTGTAGAACTCCTGGACGTCCGTGAAAGGCATCCGATCCCAGCCGTTGTAATCGTCGTACACGGCGACGCGCGGATAGAAATAGGCGAGGAAGTAACTCGTTGAGTCGAGCATTCCCTCGCGGCCACTTTCGCGCGAGATCTCGTAGTGCCACTTGAACGCGAGCCGTACGGAATCGTGCGGAAGGAGCGGCGCGGGAAGCGGCAGACCTACCGAGGTGAAAGCATTGTCGCCCTGCCACTTGATCGGCTGCTGATTTGCCGAAACCGAATCGACGTGCACGCCGGAGGTGAGATAGTCTGGCGAAGCGCCACCATCGCGCGGGGCACCAGGTTTGTGAATGTTCAGAAGGAGCCGTATCTGAAGCGTCCGAAGAGTGTCCGGACTGTTGTTCATGTAGACGATGCTCTCGGTTCCGCGAACGGTTCGATCCGGCGGCAGCGCCGTGATCGCGATCGAGTACCGACCATGATTCTCCCAGTAATTTGGTCCGGGCCGGCCGTCTGGCAGATGCGTTCCCTTGCGAAACGCCGTCTGGACGCCGCGCGGCATGTACAAGGTCGCCGGAACTCCCGACGCCGGAACAGGCGCTGAAACGGGAGCGCTGGCGCAGCCGGCGGTAATAACTGCGGCTGTCAGCGCGAAGGAGAAACGGAACAGCAGGGTGGGACGAAGACGCATCGATTGGCTCCCTTGAATGGCTGAAAACTAATGGAGCGGGAAGTGGCGCGCGGTGGGAGGACCGAGGGCTCGGACTAACGGCATCGAAGATTGCGGACTGCTGAGGACCGAGGGCTCGGACTAACGGCATCGACGATTGCGGACTGATTGAGGATCCAGGACTAGGACTATTTGCGGACTGCGGACTAACTGCTAACGGCAACCGCTCTCCGTCCCTGCTGCCAGCTGCCCGCCGGTCGCTGCGTGCTGTGCGCAAAAGAATCTTGACCGGTCCGTTGGCGTAGTAGCACAGGCAATTGCCTTTGCCGTCAGGGCACGGGAACTGTGCCGGCGTTTGCGGCGCCTGGCGAGTAGCGCAGAGCGGGCAGCGGATAGCAGCGTAGTTCATCGCGCCACCGAAAGGCCTCGCTCCGCACGCTGTGAGTTCTCAGTCCGCTGTTAGTCCGAGTCCTCAGCCCTCAATCAGTCCGCAATCGTCGATGCAGTTAGTCCGAGCCCTCGGTCCTCAGTTTCCCGCTTCGGCTTCCTGCGACTGCCTTCCCTACCTCGGCCAAGCATTGTTCCGTTGCTCGATGTCCGGTAGCGCCTTGCTCGCATCCACTTCCACGCGGGTCACACGCTTCTTCTCGGCCGGCCGGTAAAGGAATGGAGTTCCGAGGTTCCACATCTCGACCGGCAGCCGTACTGTGCTGCGCGATCCGTCGGCAAAGGTGAGCGAGAGCTCCGCGGGCATCACCATCGTACCGTGATTCCCGACGTACACATTGGATCCACCGTCGGCGCGATTCGTTACCGAGTCTATGGACTGATCGAGGCGCGCAGTGGAGTAAATCCAATCGCGCCAGAACCAGTCGAGGTCCATCCCCGATTCATCGCGCATCACGCGAAAGAAATCCGCCGGAGTGGGATGCTTGAACGCCCACGTCCTGATGTATTCACGAAACGCCGGGTCGAAGCGGTCCTTGCCGAGGACTTCATAACGGAGCATCTGCATCATGAGAGCCGGCTTCTGGTAGCCGACCCAGAACAGATCTCGCACCTGCGTCGGGTTGGTAATGAGTGGCTGCTCCTCCCCGGGTTTCGCGTGGTCGGCGTACAGATGCAACGGATGCACCTCGATCGAGTCGCCGTATGGACTGCCCTGGAAATATTTCGCGGCATTCGCGAGATCGATGAACGTGTTGAAGCCCTCATCCATCCACGGATAGAGGCGTTCATTCGATCCGACCATCATTGGAAACCATTCGTGCCCGAACTCGTGCGCGATCACCCATTGCTGATCTTCGCGCGTGGGGCTGTTGGGCGTGAACGTCAGCATCGGGTACTCCATTCCTTCGATCGGCCCTTCTATTGTAGTCGCGTGTGACCATGGATACGGGTACCACTGCTCGCTGTAATATTTGATAGCTTCACGCCCCATCCGATTGACCTCCGCCCACTTGTCGGCCGACGGACGATAGAGATCCTCGATGAGGATGCCGTTGTAGCCACTCGCGTCCCAGCGAAAATTCGGGCCTGCGGCGAAAGCGAAGTCGCGAACGTTGGTCGCGGTGAAATGCCAGGCCATCGAGGCGTTCGGTCGCGTGAGACGCACATTGCCTGCTTCATTTGCACCGATGATGGCGATTGGCGTTGCCGAGGTTTTCGCCGCCGTCAGTCGAGACCGCTCGGTTGCTGTCAGCACCTGTTCGGGGTTTGCGAGCTCGCCGGTCGCCGCCACGATGTAGGAAGGCGGCACCGTCAGCGAGACGTCGAAGTTCCCGTACTCGAGATAGAACTCTCCCGCACCGATGTACGGTTCGTGATTCCAGCCGTGCACGTCGTCGTAGACGCACATGCGCGGGTACCACTGCGCGATTTCGTAGAGCGGACCATCGTGCCCCATCCGCCCACCGCCCTGTTCGGGAACATTGAACCGCCACGCCACATCGATGTCGAGCGACGCTCCCGAGGGGAGCGCGGTGGGCAAATCGATCCTCATCGTCGTGCCGTAAATCGTGTGCCTGGCATCGACACCGCCGATTTTCACCGACTCGAGATGCTCACCGCCGGCGAATCCCTGGCAAGAGAAGTCGAAGCTCGTACCGAGGAAAACGAGAGGAGGCTGATTGAGCTGGTTGGTGACGCTATTGGGCGCGCACAGATTCTGTTCGACGAAGAGCCAGAGATAGGGAAGCGCGTCTGGCGAGTGATTGAGGTAGTGAATTGTCTCGCGCCCTCGAACCTCGTTCCGCGCGGAGTCCAGGGTCGCCGCAATTTTATAGTCGACGCGCTGTTGCCAATACCGGGCGCCGGGCCGGCCACTTCCCGTGCGAACGTCGTTCGGCGTGGGCAGAATGAGTGGGCGGAACGGAGAGCTGTCGGCGACCTGCAGCTGCGAGTACTGCGCGGCGATTGTTGGGGTGACTAGTGACAGCGTCAGCGCAATGCAAGCAGCCGTCGCGGCATTGCGGCCCCCTACCGCGGCGAGAGGTTCGAGGAAAATCATGAAATTCCTGCCGTGAATGTTGTCGACCCGTCGAGGGAAGAGCTTCCGTGCACCATTAATATGCACGTGAACCGGCCGACAATCCTCCGCCGTGAACGACGCGACGATCTTCGCGATCGAGTCGAACATTGGGCGACTTCAGTGGAATCAACGACGAGACGCAGAGAAGCTTTCGCCGCATTAGCCGCCGCGGGATGCCTTTGGGGCACGGGTTTTCTTTTCGGCAAATGGGCGCTCACTGAGCTTTCGGTCGGCCAGATGGTGCTCTACCGGTTTGTTTTCGCGGTGATCGGGTTCGCCCCGGCAATTTGGCGTGGTCTCAGCCGCCCGCAGACGAGGATCGCGCGCCGAGACTGGTCATTCGTGTTTATAGCGGCGTTGGTCGGAGTACCGATTCAGTTTCTGGTGCAGTTCGCCGGCCTCGCGCGCACAACAGTTACGCACGCGTCGCTCATGGTCGGCAACCTGCCAGTGCTGCTCGCGGCAGGATCCGCGCTCTTCGCGCACGAGCACGTCACCGGCCGGAGATGGCTGGCGCTCATCATATCGACTCTCGGCGCCGCAATGATTGCTTTCGGCGCGTCGAGCGGCGAGGCGGGGAGTCAGGCCAGTCTCGCCGGTGACCTGCTTGTAGCCGCATCCCTCATCGCTGCGGTTGGATGGGTCCTGATGAGTCAGCGACTCATGAAGTCCGGCAATTATTCGCCCGTCAACACGAGCGCATACGTGATGACGCTCGGCGCTCTGCTGCTCGCCATTTGGGTAATTGGCACCGAGGGATGGCCGCCGATCCACCTGTCGGCCAGGACGTGGATCTCCGTTGCTGCATCGGGCCTGCTCGCCACCACGACGACGACCTACCTATGGAATTGGGGATTGGTCAGGGTCCCAGCGTCGCAAGCCGGAGTTTTCATCAACCTCGAGCCCGTCGTCGGCGCGATACTGGGCGTAGCAATCCTGCGCGATGTCCTCGGACCGTACGGATTGCTCGGCGGAATTCTGGTGGTCGGGGCGGCCATAGCAGTTGCGCTCGAGCCGCCGATGAAACGCGCAGAACGAGGTGAACGACCGTAGAACTAGTCCGATAAACCAGACGTTCCTCTGGGGTTTCTGCTGAAACTTTCCAACCCTTTCGCCCGATACGGTATCAAAGTGGTGTTGCCCAACGCACCCTTCGACAACCCCTTGCAAGAACGGCCGTATGATAGTCAACGCACTCGCCCTACTCGGATTCGCGCTGAACATGCAGCTCGCGGCGCAAACTCAGACGTCTCGACCGAGCACTTCATCTTCTTCCGCCACGATCACGGTTCCGGCGCCGACTGACACCAGCGCGACTGCAGTGCGCGCGCAGTCAGCTCCCACGATCGATGGGAAGGATGACGATGCCGTTTGGCGCACGACACCGGTAATCGACGCGTTCCAGGAGTGGCGGCCCACAGAAGGAAAGCCAGCCCGTTTCCGCACCGAAGCGAAGATCGCCTACGATGCGGCCAACCTTTACGTCTTCGTGCACGCACTCGATCCGCACCCTGACAGTATCATCAAGCTCCTCGAGAGGCGCGACACCTTCACGCCTTCGGACATGGTTTGGATCTTCGTGGATTCCTACCACGACCGGCGAACGGGTTATGAGTTCGGCGTGAATGCGGCTGGAGTGAAGATCGATCAGGCGATCTACAACGACGGCAACGAAGACCAGGCGTGGGACGGCGTTTGGGATGTTGCGACAAGGATCGATTCCACAGGCTGGTCGGCCGAGTTCCGGATCCCGCTCTCCCAGATGCGCTACGGGAGAGAGCGTGACCACACCTTCGGGATCATGATCGACAGGGACGTCTACCGTTATAGCGAGCGTTACATCTGGCCGCTCCTCAGGCAGTCAAAGACGGGCTTCGTGTCGCAGTTCGGAGCGCTTCACGGGATGGATGATCTCGAGCCACCGCGCAAGATCGAAGCAATGCCATACGTCGTCACCAAGAACGCAGCTAGCATCGTCAACAACGCTTTCGCTCAGAAGTCGAACGTGGCAGTCGGAGGCGATCTCAAATACCGACTCGCCCCCAATGTCACCGTCGACGCAACGATCAATCCCGATTTCGGTCAGGTAGAATCCGATCCGGCTGTGCTGAATCTCTCGGCGTACGAATCCTTTTTCGACGAGCGGCGGCCCTTCTTCGTCGCGGGTCGCGGTCTCTTTCGATTCGACGTGAACTGCAGCCAGGTCAATTGCAACAGCGAAGGTCTCTACTATAGTCGACGTATCGGAAGGACTCCGCAGCTCGCCGGCATTTATGGCGACACGGTGCCGCTACAACCAACGACGATTCTCGGTGCTGGTAAGCTCCTCGGCAGATTCGGGAGCGGGCTCACCGTCGGCGTTCTCGACGCGGTGACAGAGCGGGCGAAGAGTCCGGGTGACACCACCTTCGAGCCGACCACCAACTATATGGTTGCGCGCGCGACGCAGGATTTCCGCGGTGGTGCGAGCGCGGTCGGCGCCATCATCACTGGCGTGAATCGCAGGCTCGACTCGTGGTCTTCGCCCTTCCTCTCGTCAAACGCATACACCGGCGCAGTGGATTTTCGTCACAGGTTCCTGGCGAACGCGTACGAAGTGTCCGGCACTCTGGACGGCAGCAGAGTCGAAGGAACTCCCGCGGAGATTCTTTCGCTTCAGACAAACGGCGTGCACGGGTACCAGCGTCCGGATGCCAACCTGCCTCTCGACCCGAACCGGACTGTCCTCTCCGGCGACGCCGAGGAATTCAAGTTCGACAAAATCGGCGGCCAGCATCTGTTGTTCGAGTCAGCGCTGCAGCGCAGATCGCCAGGGTTCGAGAGCAACGACCTCGGCTTTCTGCGTCGCGCGGATCAGACCTCGTGGAACACGTGGGTCGGATACTTCGACCGGCACACGCGCAAGTACTACAACAGCTTCCAGTGGAACAACAACTGGTGGCAGTACTGGACCACCGACGGGCTCCCGCTCGAGGCCGCTTACAACACCAATGTGCACATCACTTTCAAGAACAGCTGGAGCTTGCACACCGGCGGCACGGTTGGTCAGCTCGGAACCACCTACGACGATCGCTCGGCGAGAGGAGGACCGGCGATCCGCCAAGATCCGTACTTAGCGCCGTGGTTGTTCATCAACGGCGACGATCGACGCGCTGTTGTGCCCTATCTCGGCGTCAACTATTTCAAGGGCGACAACGGGAGAGACTGGTCGTGGAACGTCAGCCCTGAGCTCGACTTCAAGGCGGTTGGCCGATTCAGCTCGTCGCTCTCGCTGAACTGGACGCACAACGTCACTGACAATCAGTGGTTCGGGAATTTCTCAGACGCGCTCGGAACTCACTACACGTTTGCGCATCTGGATCAGGTAACCACGTCTGTAACGGCTCGACTCAACTACACCTTCACGCCGAACGCGTCGCTCCAGACGTACTTGCAGCCGTTTGTCTCAAAGGGCGTTTACAGTGATGTGCGGCAACTATCAGCAGATCCGCGAGCGGTGGCGTACGACGATCGTTACGCCCCGTATCTCAATCCGGCGGTGACGGACAATCCAGGCGGCTTCAACTTCAAGCAGCTACAGTCGAACGTGGTATTCCGCTGGGAGTACGATCCCGGCTCGACGTTGTTCCTCGTGTGGAATGAGGGCCGGCAGGGCTTCGATCCGGCGCGCGGCAACAATGGATTCCAGGGCGACGTGCGCGATTTGTTCAGCCTGCATCCGGCGAACACGTTTTTGGTGAAAGTGTCGTACTGGTTGAATCGTTAGCCGCAAGGAGTTTGATGCGTTGACGCTCCACACCCGCTACGGAAGGCCGATGACTTCGTCCTCCGCTGGCAGTTCGTGGCGACGCGGCGCATCCGGGTGCTTGTTCTCCTCGAAGTCCGCGGCGTAGCCGAGGAATCGAAAACGGTCGAGCAGGAACGGAACGCCCTCTGAGGCGAGAACGCCGGGCGCGTCGGTAATCTGGAAGTGAAGGTGTGGGGCCGTTGTTTGTCCAGTGTCGCCCACTAGTGCGAGCACGGCCCCCGTCTCCACCCGTTGACCAACGCGAACGCGAATGCTGCCGTGCTGGAGATGGGCGTAAGTCGCGTACGCGTTCGGTCCAATGCGCACTGTGACATAATTTCCCGCAATGTTCGCCAGAGTTACCGGCGGAAGCGGACCGTGCGGCGTGTGGTCGGCGATGCTGTCTACTACCGCGACGATTTCTCCACTTGCTACAGAGTGAACGGGTTGGCCGAAAGACCAGTAGCTCTCGTTGCGGTGCTCGTCGCCCTGGTAGGTGTTGCCGTTCGGCCCAACGCGAACCCAGTCGATCGCGAATCTCTGGGCGATGTAGGCGCGACCATTGACCGCTTGCAAGGAGCGACGGTGGTCGGAGGTATTCGATGGTCCGCTGCCAACGACCCACTCACCACCGTCCAACGGCGCTCGTAGTAGAGGTACGGTCTCTCTCGAAACGGGAACATAGACGCTGTCAATTTGCGAGACAGTTCCTCCATCTCGGCGGATGTCGGCAGTGTCGAGGATGTCGAAGGTCAGTCGGTGACGCAGCGTCGTCGGGATGGGTGCGCCGAGTGGAAAAGACAGCCACATGAAGACGATCGTCCTCTGGCCGGGCTCCAGGCGTCCGCCGTCCTGGCTGTGCTGCATCCCGGGCGTCTGGAGTAACGCCTTGAGCGCGCTGTCGCGATAGGAGGCAATCGGAGAGTGTCCCCCGCGAGCAACCCCGGCGTTGGTCTGGTTCTGGCCGTCGATGACGTCGAGCTCGCGAAATCCAAGTGCCCCCCGGCCGAAGTTCGTGACGTGCAGCTCGTATACGAGAACACGCTTCCCATCGACTGCGACCGGGATGGGCGGCTTTGGCGTTATGACCTCGACACGTGCCTGACGCGTGGACGTTTGCGCGTGTGCCGACACCGAAGCAAAGGCAAGAAGCAGAAACCATATTCCCCGACGACGTGGCATAATTCCACCCTTGACCAGTTAGAGCCCGAGAAGAGACGTCGGTGCCGGCGCCTCGATAGTCTGTGGCTTATTTAAACTTTCTGCGATATTTTTAATAATGCCAAGAGCCGCCACCGCCCGCAAGGGGACATACCTGATCACCAGCCTCGCTCAGCTCCGCGGGCTCGCCTCGCCGGTGAGGCAGGAGATCGTCGACGCCGTAACTGGAATGGGACCGTCTTCGATAGCAGCCCTCGCGCGAGCTCTCGGACGCGCGCCCAACGCGTTCTACTTCCATGTCGCCAAGCTCGAACGTCTGGGTCTTCTCGTGCGGCGCGGTGCATCGGGCGCGCGCGGACGCCCCTTCGCGTTGTACGATGTGCCTGGTCGGCCCATGGCGGTGGTTTACCAGCCGGACGAGGCGAAGACCAAGGCCCCGATGGTGAAGCTCGTTCGCGCAATGGTGGCGAGCGCCGCCCGGAGTTTCATTCGTTCGTATCGACCTGACAGAGCGGTCGTGGCCGGACCGCAGCGGAATCTCTGGGCATCGAGATCGAAGCAGTGGCTGTCGCCACGAGAGCTCCGCCAGGTCAACGCTCACCTGCAGGCGCTGGCGGATTTGCTCAATCGTGCCGACTACGAACGGCGCGAGGGCGATCAACTGATGGAGCTGACGTTCGTGCTCGCGCGCGCGGACTAAACGCGGATTTCCGTATATTCAGGAATGAGTTCCGAGTTAGTGCCACAGCCGCGCCGATTCATCGGAATTGGTGGCGCGCTCGTTATCGTCGCACTTCTGATCCTCATCGCGTTCGGCTATTGCGCCACCCGCGTCGTTCCAGCGGGCCTCCTTGGCCGCAACGCGACGACCATCACGCACGACGTCGTCGTGCAGCAGGTACGCGCCGTCGCCAAGCTCGTCTCGAGCGAAGCGACTGTGCGCGACGTAGTCGTCTACACTAATACCTGGTACGGGTCGACCAAGCGCTCACTGGTGGTCGTCACCGGTCGTCTTCTTGCCGGCATCGACCTACGCGACAATCCGGACGTGTCGATCGACAACGCCCAACGACGCATCACGATTCGAATCCCCAAAGCGAAGCTGATCGCAGTCGAGATCACCGACATGCGGACGTACGACGAAAGCGGGGGACTGTGGAATCCATTCACGCCGGAGGATCGCGACGCGATTCAGCGACAGGCACGAGTGCAGCTGACCGCGGCGGGAAATCAGATGGAGCTGCTGCGCCACGCAAACGAGAGCGCCGTGGAGTTGCTGCGAATGTTGTTCGCGAAGGACGGCTATAGCGTCGATGCGGCAGTTCGGTAACTCACCGGATGTCGTAGACCGTCGTTGGCACTTTATCGAGGTACTTGTCGAACCATCCGACGATGTGCTCCAATCTCTCAACGCGGTGCCACGGGCGTCCGGATCTCGAGAGCTCGTGTGTCTCTCCAGGAAACCGTACCATGACGGTCGGCTTGTGCAGGTACTTGAGCGCTCTGAACATTTGCTCGCCCCCCAGCGCCGGCGGGGTTCGCATATCCGATTCACCCTCTATCAGCATCAACGGTGTCGTCACGTTCGTCACGTAGGTTATCGGCGATAGCTCCTTGAACTGTTCGGGATTCTCCCACGGCGCTCCGGAAAACCATGTTGGCGTGAACAGCGTGAAGTCCGCTGAGTACCAGAAGCCTGCCCAGTCGGCGATCGAGCGCTGCGATACCGCGGCAGCGAAGCGGTGGGTGTGGCCGACGATCCAATTCGTGAGAACTCCCCCGCCACTGCCACCGGTGACACCCATCCGCGTCGAATCGACGTAGCCTCGCTTGAGAACTTCGTCGACGCCGGCCATCAGATCCTTGTAGTCGTCGCCGGGATAATGGAATTGGATGACGTTGGCGAAATCCTCTCCGTACGACGTACTCCCGCGCGGATTCACGTACAGCACGACGTAGCCCTTTGCCGCCATCCAGTCGAACTCGTGGGTGAAGGTGAATCCGAACGCCGAGTTGGGCCCACCGTGGATCTCGAGAATGAGCGGATATTTTTTCGACGGATCAAAATGCGGTGGCTTGAGAATCCATCCCTGGATTCGTTTTCCGTCGAAGCTGTTGTACGAGAACTCCTCCGGCGCGGTGAGATCGAGAGTACTGAATAGCGCCTCGTTGACGTGCGTGATCTGTCGCGGCGCCGCGCGCGCAGCGCGCGGGTCGATGACGAAGAGATCGCCGATATTGGTCGGCGTGGAAACCAAGGCGGCTATCTTCGACGCATCGCTTGTAGCGGTGTAGGCGACGACGTCGTGGTCGCCCGTCGTCACCGACTCCGGTTTACCATCGACGGCGGAGAAGCGCTCGAGATTGGCGCGTCCATCCTCCGTGGTGACGACCACGATGCTCTTGCCATCCTTACTCCAGATCAAACCGCCGCCGGCGTCAGCGCGAGGCGGATGCTGGTCGGCCGTTAGTCCGCCCTCGACATCGTAGTCATAGCTCGCGGTGAGATTGCGTGGCCGTGCCCCGGGTGTGAGATCCATAACCATGAGATCCGGCTCGTCGTAAAAGCGAAGTGGCTTGGCGTTGTACGCCCCACTGAACGCGATTCGTTTGCCGTCGGGCGAGAGAGCAATCGAACCGACGGAGCCATCGATCTCGGCGACGCTCGCCATCGTTCCACCACTCGAAGGAACGGAGTAAATGCCTGCGCCGCTCGACGAGTAGTAGGGCTCGAGCCGGCGGTCCGCGGTGAAGTACAGTCGTGAGCCATCCGGCGACCAGATGGGCTCGCCTTCGTCGAATTCGCCAAAGGTGATCTGCTTCGCCTGCTGCGTCGCACCACTCGCTGGAAACGAAGCGGCGATCGTCCAGATGTGGGTGTGCTCGTTCGGATCCGTATATCCGGCGCCGTTCCACCGGTACTGCGCGCGCGTGATGACGTGCACATCGCTGACGTGTTTTGTCCGCGCGGTATCGGTCTGCTTCTTTGCAGAATCCGCGGCAGATGTGTCCGGGCTCGAGAGAAAAGCGAGCGTACGACCATCGGGTGACCACACCGGAGAAGACGCGCCGTTCTTTGCTTCG
This sequence comes from Gemmatimonadaceae bacterium, assembly GCA_035643845.1. Classification (GTDB taxonomy): domain Bacteria; phylum Gemmatimonadota; class Gemmatimonadetes; order Gemmatimonadales; family Gemmatimonadaceae; genus UBA4720. The sequence continues at coordinate 12,391 of DASQPS010000301.1, forward strand.
GTGAGGGCGCGCGCTTCCCCGCCGTCCATGGTAATGATGTAGATCTGCGGCGGCTTCGACTTTCCGTCGACCGCGTCAGGTGTGCGGACGAAAGCGAGCTCTCGACCATTGGGAGACCAGCGCGGGGCTCTATCGTTCCGTCCCGACGTCAGCGGGCGAGGCGGCGCGCTGCCGTCTGCGGGCACGACGAAGATCTGCGTCTCGTAAGTATCTTTGTCCTGATTGACGTTCACGCGGACGAACGCGACCTGCGAGCCATTCGGAGAAATCTGCGGATCCGCGGCCCAGACGAACTTGAAGAGATCGTCCTCGGTGATGAGCCGCTTCGACTGCGCTGAACTGGTGTCGAGCGCGACGGTGATGGAGACCAGGAACAGTGAGAGCGAGCGATGGCGCAGTCTGAACATGCGATCTCCTGGGGGGACGATGAATGCGGGACTAACTTAAGCGCCAGAGAAATTGCCCACCAGCGAGGAAGTATGACCGGTAAAATCGTTCACGTTGCGGCGGCGTTTATAACATCGGCGCTTCCGTCAGTTGCCCGAGCGCAAGGCTATCCGTTCAGCGAGAGAGGAAGCGTCACGCAGATGATCGCGTACACGAACGTCTCGGTGTGGTACGGACGGCCGATCGCGCATGGCCGCGCGCTCTTTGGCGCGCTCGTTCCGTGGGATAGCGTCTGGCATCCGGGCGCGGACTCCGCGACTCGCATCAGATTCAGTCACGACGTGCTCGTCGAGGGGAGACCGCTCCGGGCTGGCGACTACTCGTTGTGGGTCGTGCCGAGGGAGAGAACGCCGTGGACGGTGATATTCAGCAGAGCTGCGCACGTTTTTCACAAGCCATACCCTGGCACTCGTTTCGACGTACTTCGTGTCGACGTCGCACCGGACAGCGTGTCGTACGTCGAAACTTTCGTGATCTATTTCCCATCTGTGATCCGCGACAAGGCGGTGATGCGATTGCACTGGGGCGGCGTTGCCGTTCCGATTCGGATAACAGCGCCGTTCATTCCAAAGCGGTGAGCAGAGCGCCGGGTCATGCCGGCGCTGCGCGTTTGGCGTTAGCTCGGTGATACTGCAGATCAGCGTGCAACATGGGCATTGACGCACTGCACTGGCACCGGCATCCTACTGCACTCAAAAATCAGGAGGCGCTATGCGCTCCAGCCCGCCCCAACGGCAACACGCGTTTTATTTGCTGCTCTGCGCTGCAATGGTGTTCGCGGTGTTCCCCTCTTTGGGACGCGCGCAAGCTGCGTCCGCCGCTTCGCAAACTCCGCTCTCCCCAGAGCTCGCTGCGGCAAAAGCTGCTCTCGCCAAGTACAGCGATCCGTTCGTAGCGATCAAGGACGGCTACTTCTCCACCGTTGCATGCATGGATTTTCCGACTGGAATGATGGACGGAACGATCGAGTACCCGAAGGGCGCGATGGGAGTCCATTTTCTCAACGCGGCGAACATCGGGCCGACGCTCGATCCCACGAAACCGCAGGTGCTGATCTACGAACCGGTCGGCGACAAGCTCGTGCTCGCTGGCGCGGAGTGGTTCGTGCCGGTCGCAGCAGCAGGAGGCAACGTTCCATCGATTTTCGGACAGACCCTTGCCGGACCGATGGACGGACACGAGCCGATCATGCCGGCAAGTCTAAAGCACTACGACCTGCACGTCTGGTTCTGGAAGGACAATCCGAAGGGGATGTTCACGTCGACGAATTCCGCGGTTAAGTGCACGCCGGGCTCGCCCTACACCATCGCGATGTCGGGGCACCACCACGACTAGCAGACCAAAGCGGGGAAGAGCAGGGGGACTGCAACAGAACGGGATCCGGGATGGCAGACGGCAAGATGTTAGTTGCGAGCTAACGACTGCAACAGAACGGGATCCGGGATGGCAGACAGCAAGATGTTAGTTGCGAGGTAACTACCGGGAGACCGATAAGCTCGCCGTAACCGGGCGACGGACGGTCTTGCGGTTCGACCTGACAACTAACATCCAAACTTCTGACGGCCCGGATCCCGTTCTGCTCAGTAGGCGTTTCGGCAGATAGCAAATCAGCTTTTCTCAGCGCCAGGTTCCGCAGGGATCCAAGGTCACTACCTCTTGTCGTACTGTAGCGCCAGCTTCAATTGGTAGATCGCTTTGTCGCACGCGGCCAGCGCGTCTACGCGGTGTCCGCCAAAGTCGTGATTCGCGCGCTGCAGATCCTTCT
>DASQPS010000302.1:0-2295 GCA_035643845.1 Gemmatimonadaceae bacterium
GCGCTCGATCAGACGGTACAGTGTAGTGCGGTCGATGCTCGCCATCCGCGCCGCCTTCGACATGTTGCCACCGGCTTTGTCGACCACGCGCCAGAGGTACGCCTTCTCGAAGTTGCTCACCAGCTTCTCCCGCGCGGAGTAGTAACCTTCGTCCAGGAGTGCTGTCGGTATCGTCTTCTCGGTTGATTCCTTTGCCGGCGTCTCGTAGAACGGAATGTCTTCCGGTCCGATTGGCTGACCGGGCGCAGCGAGCACCGCAAGGTGCTCGATCACGTTCTGTAGCTCGCGAACGTTTCCGCGCCACTGCTTGGACCGGAGAAGATCCATGCTGCCTTCGGTGAACTGCGGCATTTTCTCGCGCGAGCGATGCCTCTCCCAATAGAAGCTCAGGAAGTGACTCGCCAGTAGCGGAATGTCCTGCACCCTTTCTCTCAACGGCGGGAGCTTGATGAGAACGACGCGCAGTCGATAGAACAGATCTTCGCGCAGAATTCCATTCGCGACTGCTTCCTGCGGATCGCGATTGGTGGCCGAGATGAATCGCACGTCGACCGTCTGCTGCGACTCTCCACCGACACGACGCACAACTCCGTCCTGCAGCACTCGCAGCAACTTCGCCTGCAGTCGCTGCGACATCTCCGTGAGCTCGTCGAGAAAGAGCGTGCCTTCATTGGCCGTCTCGAGGAGACCGGGCTTCTCTCTATCGGCGCCGGTGAACGCGCCCTTTCGGTGTCCGAACATCTCCGACTCGAGCAGATTCTCCGGCAGCGCCGCGCAGTTGATCGGAACCAGCGGCTTCTCCGCTCGGCGACTGTGACGGTGAATGAGCTGCGCGAGAACTTCTTTGCCGGTCCCACTTTCTCCGCTCAGCATCACCGATGCATTCGTCTGCGCTACTCGACGCGCGAGTGCTACGGCCTGACGGAAACCTGGCGCGACCCCAAGGCAAACTACGAGATCGCTGTTACCGGTTTGGCGAAGAGCACTGGCGCTGAATCGACGGGTGTCGCGCGCTGCTGCTATGGTGTGGACGGCACGTCCAATGAGAACATCGAGGTGCGTGGGCGTGAACGGCTTGAGTATGTAATCCCAGGCGCCGATCCGAAGCGCTTCGAGGTTTGACTCGACGCTCGGATTGCCCGTCATGATCACGACCAGCGTGTCTTTGTTTGCGGCGAGGATTGCACGGAGAATGTCCATCCCCGGCACTTGCGTCATGTAGAGATCGAGCATCACGATGTCGAAGCGACGTCGTTTTACCAGCTCGAGTGCCTCAGTGCCGCTTCCTATCGAGGTGATGTCGTATCCCTCGACCTGGAAAAAGCTGGCACATCCTTCTCTGAGACTCCGATCGTCGTCCACCACGAGGACGCTGATGGTCGACTTCGATACGGGCAATAGCCCAGTAACAGTGTCTGCTAGCTCCGGACTGGCGTGGGTTCCGGAGGCAGACTCAACGATTGCAGCCATTACCTCTCCTGTGCTGCGTGAGCCTTCGATTGATAGATCCCGTCAGCAACGCCTACAGCTGAATCGGAATCGGCTTACAATTTTTTTTCTGGTACCTGGCACCGGGTACCTTTTCATCGGGTACCTGGTACCGCCTTTCAGTCGTTCTCCCGCTGTTCGCAGATTCCACAACACAAACCATATGTTGTTTTATCTGTCCACATGACCTTTGCGGGAGCCACCTATTTGGCAGCACCTGAAAGTTCTGTCAAGAGTTTTCGGTGTACCAAACTCGCGACACTACTGCTCGTGAACCAAAACAGACCGCCATATAAACCCCCAATCAGGGGTCCCAAAATCCGCCGCGAAGAACTGTAAGCGGGCACAACGCTGGTTGTTGCAACCATGTGACAGAATTTCATTTCCCGCTCCCCGCGCTGCGCTACCGCTAATCGCGTAAAGGCTTGCCGATCCACAGCTTAGGCTGATCGCAGCTCTGCCTCTGGACAGAGCACACTGGATGCGTACTGTTCGCGCGCCATGGCGAAGTACAAATCCGCATCACCCATCTCGACCGATACTCCGGCCGCCGCCCCGCGTTTGGGGTCGCGCCTGAATTCACGCGTAAGCGTTTATTCACGTGTCGCGTCACGCGTCTCCCCGATCGCCAGTCGCAATCGCCGCGCTGTCGTCCTCGCCGTCCATATCATACTCGCCGCCAGCGCGTACTTCGCCGCGTTTCTCCTCCGGTTCGATTTCCATCTACCGCCTGGTGAGCTCACCCGTCTCGCCCAGACACTCCCGTACGTCCTGCTCCTCCGTGTCGCGTCCCTCGAGTTCCTCGGA
>DASQPS010000303.1:0-2834 GCA_035643845.1 Gemmatimonadaceae bacterium
GGCTGGAACGGGAACTGCCCTTCCCTGCAGGCCCGCCTTCGAGGCAAACGAGTCACGGTCATTGACGTCGACGTTGCCATCCTTGGCGCAGGTGGCGGCGATGCGGCGACAAGTGTCTTGCGATCGAGAGCTTCCGCGCACCGATAGCTAACCTAGGCCGACTTCACCTCGCGCTCTCGATCCGCTCTTTGCTCGTCTGACTTGGTTCGCACAATCCGCTCCTCGTGGCTGAAGCGAACCGCGCCTTTCTTGGGCCGTATCGCATGTCCACGCGTGTCGGCGTAATGCTGCGTGAATTCGGCGCCGAAGAGCAGAAGTATGCCAGCGTAGTACACCCAGATGAGGATCACAGCCAACGCGCTGGCGGCGCCGAACGCGTTGCCCGGATGGCTGTGCCCGAGGTAAAGACCGATCAGGAATTTTCCGATCTCGAAGAGAATCGCGGTAGTGATCGCGCCGGTCCAGACGGATCGCCACGGGACCACAGCGTCGGGGAGAAACTTGAACATTGCTGCGAACAAAAGAGACAGGACTACGAGCGAAGCGAGCTGATTGACGCCCTGAATTATCGGAGCCGCTCCACCGAGAGCGTTTCCCACGGCGCTGATCACCGTCGTGATCGCGAGTGAAACGACGAGAAGAAATGCAAGACCGAGGACCATGCCGAAAGAGAGGAGTCGCTTGGTGATGAATCGTCGGACGCCGCCTTGCTCCGGGTCCGGCTTGACTTCCCAGACGGCGTTCAGCGCTGACTGTAGGGCGAGGAACGCGCCTGTCGCGCCAAGGAGCAATCCGCCAAGTCCGATAACAGTCGCGAAAAAACCACGGCCGGATTGTTGTCCGTTAACCACCATCTGGCGGATCTGTGCGGTACCGCCCGATCCCACGACACCGCCCACCTGGTTCTCGAGCAATCCCTGCACTGCCTGAGGATCCCAGATAAATCCGGCGAGCTTGATCAGCAGAATAAGGAGTGGCGGCAACGCGAAGACTACGTAATACGAGAGTGCAGCAGCGCGGAGCCCACACTGGTCCTGCGAGAAATCCTTTGCAGCCGCCTTACTGACCTGAAAGAAATTGCGAGACGTCGCCCGCGCGCGCACGATACCTGATCCGCAAGTGGTACACGGCCAGAGCGCAACCGCCGTGCCCGGGGGCATCGCTAGAAGTACGGAGGGGGTGTTCACTCTCCCGAGCGTGCATGCTATTCAATGCGCGTGTGGATCCGTGTCTCCACGTGCGAGCGCGAGATGATGTGCCGAGTGATGATTGCCCTCCGTGAGCATTCCGGCGAAGCCGAGCGCGCGAATGCGCGCGATGATCGTCGCGTCGTGACGGTCGACCGCCGTAATGGAAACGCGCGCGCCGTCCGGAATGTCCTGCGCGGTAGCATGGTAGACTTTCCCGGCTTCGAGCATCGAAACATGTGCTTTGAGCATTCTTCGAATGGCGCCGATCGTTCCTCCTGAGCCCGTAACATCCGCTTCGAAACCCCCATCGATATTTCTTTGCGTCGCTGCCGACCGCAGAGTGACGTCGTTCATGTCGATCAAGTGCTGTCTGAGTGCTTCGACATCCACCCTGCTCCAGTCCGTTGAGGGATCGGCCTCGAGTAGTTGAACCACTTCGGCAATGGCGGCGTACGCCGCCTGACCGGACTGCGTCGGTAAGTTTTGCGGTTTACAGCGGCTGATCATGGTCGAGTGCATCGCAGGATCCATGGTCGCATGGTCCATCGAACTTTGCATTGCGTGGCAGTCCGTTGGCGCCGTTTGCCCTTGTGAGAGTGTCGAATCAATCGCAAGGACGAACACTAGAAAGAGGAATCTCATATTGCGCATCGAAGATTTCCATCGAGAGTTGCATGAACAGTAGGGATTTCCACAGCGCTTTGAAGCATCAAAAGTCACACGAGTCTTTGAATCAGCGATGATACCAAGGGATACGCTCGCAGCGTTGCCACTATTGAGCGACGCATCGGATCCGGTGCTCGACTCGCTTGCATCGCGCGCTGTCGACGTCCGCTTCGGTACAGACGACGTTTTGTTCAGCGCGGGAAGCAGTCCACGCGGGTGGTTCATCGTGATCGAGGGCAAGGTCCGCGTTGTGAGAAGTGCGAACGGCCGCCAGCACGTCATCCACACCGAAGGCGCTGGCGGCACGCTGGGGGAAGTGCCACTCGTCACCGGCCACAGCCATCCTGCCACCGCCATAGCCGCCGAGCCCACACGGTGCGCGCTGCTCGACAAGAAAGCGCTGGAGGCGGCGATGAGGGATGCGCCCGAGATCGGATTCCTTCTGGCAAAACGGCTCGCGCTTCGCGTCAGAACTCTCGTGGATCGATTGGACGATCGCTCGGTGAGAAGCGTAAGACGCCGACTGGTCGATTTCCTCCTCGAGAAGCGCAGCGCGTCGAAGCAGACAACTATCTCAATGGGAATGACACAAAACGCGCTCGCCGAAGAACTGGGAACTGTGCGAGAAGTTCTGACGCGCGAGCTGCAATCTCTGGCCAAAGCCGGTCTCATCTCGCCGAGCGGCGGCGGGCGGTATGAGATCCTTGATGTCGCCGGCCTGAAGAGAATGGCGGACGACGCCTAGCGATGGCGATTAGTTCCGATCGCGTTCGTTGCGAGTCGTCGGAACTGAATCTCTGCGCGAGCGCGGAGCGGAATCTGTTCGCGGCGTCGGAGCTGAATCTCTCCGAGCAGTCGGAGCGGAGTCTCTCCGAGGAGGCGAGGACGAATCACCGCGAATGATCGGGACTGCAGCTCTCTGAATGGGTGAAGCTGAGGCGCTCTTGATCACGATCCGTCCGTTGAAGGTCCGAGCCG
>DASQPS010000304.1:0-6098 GCA_035643845.1 Gemmatimonadaceae bacterium
ACCAGACCGACGGCGACATCAAAAATGCCACCTTCGACCCTCGGGTGGCGAACCAGCTGAATCCTAATAATGGCGGGTTCGGTTTCGACAAAGGAATTCCGGGCGGAGAATTTCAATATGTGCAGTTGAAGTACCCGGTGAGGTCTTCTCCGATTACCATCGCTGACGGGGTTGAAGCAAGGTTGATCGAAGCTGAAGCGGCGCTCCAGACGGATCCGGTTGCTGCGCTCGCAATTTTAAACGGTCTGCGCAGTAATGCCGCGCTTCTCACTCTGCGTGGGTACGCGGCGAATTCCCTGCCACCGCTTACGCTGCAGGCGACACCGGCCGCGCAGGTGGATCAGCTTTTCAAAGAGAGAGCGTACTGGCTCTATCTTACGTCGCATAGGCTCGGCGATATGCGGCGGCTCATTCGGCAATACGGACGTGCCGCGAATACCGTGTTTCCGATTGGCCCTTATTTCAAGGGCGGCACTTACGGCACGGACGTCAACTCACCAGTTCCACAGCGCGAGCAGAACAATCCGAATTACACTCCCGGAGCCTGCAAGCAGGACCAGGCATAGCGGTTCTCGTCGATTTCGCGTGGTCGACGCGTAAAAGAGGCGCCCGGAGAATTCCGGGCGCCTCTTTTACGTTGACCTGCGTTTACAGCTAAATGCTTTGTAAGCTACGCGCCGCAAGATTGTCGAATTCAGAGTTGGCTCACACCTACGATCCCGATCGCGTGTGAATGTAGATCACACCGGCGCTCGCGTTCGTTCCTTCCACGCTGGTTCCCCGCGTTCCGTTGCGTAACTCGATCCTGTCGATTGCATCCTTCGGCATCTGTTGCAGAACGTCGACGGCCGAGAGTCGCGCTCCATCGACGATGACGATCGGCGCTTCAGATCCAGCTACCGAGATACTGCTGCGTCCGCGGTGCGCATTTATCGAAACGGCGCGGCCCGCGCGATCCTCTACGAAGTTGTATCGGGGCACAAGCTGCCGTAGCAGCTCCCACGCGTTGGGTGCAAGCTCCGCGTCAATCTGGTCGGCGGTAATGATGCGATCGCCGTACTGTGATCCGTCCGCCAGATAACGCGGCGCGGTCGAGACGCATGCAGAAAGCGCAGCGAGGCAACACGCAGCAACAGGCGTCGTAGTGAACCAGGCGTGCCGCATGTTATCCTCCGTGCACGGCGTGGGTACTTCTACCGCAAGGATACTGCCCGGAACTTGGACGCGCCACAGGTACTTTTGTATACCGTGCGCTACGGCCCGAAACGACCTCTCAAAAGCGCGCGAAGGTCAAGCAATGGTGACGCGCCGACTGCCGCCGGTTCGTCGCGCCGGTCCGGCTCTCCCACGGAAATGCGCTCCATGTTGTCGCGTACACCGCGATCTATGAACCGGCATAACTGATCCAGCGAATAATCCGCTCCGCGACGTGACGAATACGCGTTAAGGGGATAGCTCACGCTCAGATGGTTTCGCGCGCGCGTCAGCGCGACGTACATGAGGCGCCGCTCTTCTTCGGTTTCTTCTTCGCTGTTCAAGCAGCGCGCCGACGGAAACCATCCGTCCACCGCCCAGATGACGAACACGGCGTCCCATTCCTTGCCTTTGGCCGAATGCGCCGTGCTGAGAATCAGGCAGTCATTCTCTTCGCGAGTTCCAGTCGCGAGATCCTGCGTAGCCTGTGGCGGTTCGAGCGCGAGTGCTGACAAAAAAGTGGCGCGATCGGGATAACCAGCAGCAATCACTTGCAATTGGTCGAGGTCGGCCAGCCTGGGCTCGACGCGATCGTAACGCTCCCTCAGGATGTTGTCGTAAAGAACTCTGACTCGGGCGATGTCAGCCGCAACCTGCGCCTCATCCAGGATCGGACTGGAGCGCAAACCTTCCAGCAATTCGACGAGCGCCGCGTGAGCTGCTCTTGCTCTGGGCGGCGGACTATATCGGCCGAACGCCGTGGACTCCCAAGCGGCCGCAACCATCGAATCGATCGCTGCTCGCGCGGTCGCGTCTCCAATTCCCGGAAGCAACAGCAGAAGGCGGTACCAACTGACCTCGTCGCGCGGATTCTCGAGAATTCGAAGGAACGCAAGGACGTCCTTGACGTGCGCGGCTTCGAGAAACTTGAGTCCGCCCCACTTCTCGAACGGAATCTTCCTGTTCGTGAGCTCGATCTCGAGATCGGCGGACATGTATCCAGCCCGGAAAAGCACCGCGATCTCGCGGAGCGGTGTGCCTTCTTCGTGAAGCTCGAGGATGCGATCCACGACGAACCTCGTCTGCTGCTGCTCGTCTCGTGCTGCCACAAGCCACGGAGTGTCGCCACCGGTTCTCTCGGTCCAGAGATTCTTGGTGAACCGTTCCGCAGCGCGCGAAATCAACGCGTTAGTGACGCTGAGAATCGGCTGCGTCGAGCGATAATTCTGCTCGAGGGTGACAGTTCTAGCTCCCTCGAATTGCTTGGGGAAATCGAGGATGTTCCTGAAGTTCGCTCCCCGGAAGGAGTAAATGCTTTGTGCATCGTCGCCCACAACCGTGATGTTTTTATGGGTCGTGCACATGCCGCGAAGGATCCGAGCCTGGAGGACGTTCGTGTCCTGGTACTCGTCGACGAGAACATGGTCATACATTCCTCCGATACGCTGGCAGAGATCTGGTGAAACCTCGAGCATCAACGCCCAGAAGAGGAGCAGATCGTCGTAGTCGACGAGATTTCTTTCCTGTTTTCGCCGCACGTAGTCGGCGTAGATCTTTCCAAAATCCTCCAGCCAGTCGGTGAACTGAGGATATTCGTCGCGCACAATGTCGTCGACGCGAAGTCCGGTATTGATGTGCCGAGAGTAGACGTACTGGAGAGTTTCCTTCTTTGGAAAGCGTTTTGACTTCGCCGCGTAGCCAAGCTGCGCCCGCGAGAGCTGCATGAGATCGGTGGAATCTCCCTGGTCCATGATCGTGAAATCCTTAGCCAGACCTGCGGCGGGACCATACCGGCGAAGGAGGCGGTGCGCTGTCGCGTGAAAGGTCCCGCCGTGCACTCGCTTGCTATTGCTTCCCACCAGACGCTCGGCGCGCGACAACATTTCCTGTGCGGCTCGTCGCGTGAACGTGAGTAGCAGAATTCGCTCGGCGGGAACTCCACGGTCGATGAGGTGGGCTACGCGATACACGAGGGTGCGCGTCTTCCCGGTTCCGGCGCCGGCGATGATCAGGAGCGGACCATCGCCGTGTGTCGCGGCTGCCGCCTGTTCGGGGTTGAGCTCGGAGGTAAAGTCGCGCTGAGCTCCCGCTGTCTGGAGGCGCTCGCGTGGAGGATACACCTTCATCGTATCCGTCACACTACGGTCTCGAGGAGCGCAGCGCGCGAAGTCATTACCGCCGTCAGGTCGAATGCCTGTGCGAACTTCGCCGAGACACGATCTCTGACGTCCTGGGCCGAGACGTTCTCGACGCCGAGCTCGCGGGCGATGGAGGTCATTACGACGCCATCGATTCCGCAGGGAACGATAAGGTCGAAGTAGGAGAGATCCGTGGTGACGTTGAGCGCGAAGCCATGCCAGGTGACCCACTCGCGGGCGTGGACGCCGATCGAAGCGATCTTTTTTCCTCTCGTCCAAACTCCCGTAAACTTTGGGTTACGCTCGGCGGGTATTCCGTAATCGGCGAGACTATTGATCAAGGCTTCCTCGATCTTTCGCAGGTACCAATGCAGGTCCTGTCGGTGCCTTTTGAGATCCATGATCGGATATCCAACAAGTTGTCCTAAGCCGTGGAAGGTGACGTCACCTCCGCGCTCGACCTCGAACAGCTCGACACCTTTGCTCGCCAGAAATTCCGGGGAGGCGACCAGATGCTTTTCCTTCGCCGCTCTTCCCATCGTGACAACGGGCGGATGCTCGACGAGAAGAAGAACGTCCTGCGACAATGCGCCGGAGATGCGATCGCGCGCGATGTGACGCTGCAGCTCGAGCGCCTCCGCGTAAGGCATTCGCCCGAGGGGGACTGTCCATAGCTCCCGGTCAGCCACGGAGCGTTACCGTTTTCACGCGTGGATCATCTTGCCGAGTGAGTCGAGCGCCGCTTCGGCGATAGCTTCGGACAGGGTGGGGTGCGCGTGGACGGCGAGATCGATTTCTTCGACCGTGAACTCGTTCTCGCGCGCGACGTCCAGCTCGTGGATCAGCTCGGTGGCGTGCGCGCCGATGATGTGCGCGCCGAGGATCTCACCGTATTTCGTATCGCGGATGATCTTGACGAAGCCTTCGGTCTCGCCGGAAGTGCGGGCGCGTCCGTTGTTGGAGAAGAGGAACTTGCCGACCTTGTAGTCGATCTTCTTCTCTTTGACCTGCGCCTCGGTCATTCCGATCGATGCGACCTCGGGGTGGCAATACGTCGCGTTCGGAATATTACCGTAGTTCACAGTATGTACGTGGGGCAGACCGGCGAGAAATTCCGCGAACACGACGCCTTCGCGGGAGCCTTTGTGGGCGAGCATTGGCGGGCCGGCGACGTCGCCGATGGCGTAGACGCCTTTGACGGATGTCTCCATTCGCTCGTTGATCTTTACGAAGCCGCGGTCGGTGAGCTGGACGCCGAGCTCTTTGAGGCCAAGGTTCTCGATGTTGGGGGCGCGCCCAGCGGCGACGAGGACTTTCTCGACTTCCAGCGGCTGCTTCTTGCCGCCGGATTCGACGGTCATGCTGACGGAATTCTTGCCGACCTTTACATCGCTGATCTTGGCGGCGGCGAGGACATCGATTTTCCGCTTCTTGAAGCTTTTGGCCAACTCAGCGCTGCAATCGGCATCTTCGAGTGGCAGAACAACCGGGAGCGCTTCGATAAGAGTGACTTGCGTTCCGAATGCGGCGAACACATCGGCGAACTCGCAGCCGACGGCGCCAGCGCCGACGACGGCCATGGTCCTGGGAGCCTTGTCGAGAACCAGCACTTCGTCGGATGAGAGGACTGTCGTTTTATTCAGCTCGAGGCCGATCTGCGGAAGTCCTTTGACGCGCGAACCGGTGGAAATGACCACCGCTTTTTTCGCGTCGTGCTTCTCTTCTTTCCCGTCTGCGGTAACGGAAACGGAATTCTTGCCGGTGAGTTTCCCGGTGCCCTTGATCCAGGTGATCTTGTTTTTCTTGAACAGAAACTCGACTCCTTTCGAGTTCTGTGTGCTGACCGCGCGGGAGCGCTTCATCGCGACGCCATAGTCGAGCTTCACATCGCCGACGGTGATACCGAAATCGGAGGAATGGGAGACTTTGGTCGCGAGCGAGGCTGATTCGAGGAGCGCTTTGGCGGGGATGCAGCCCCAAAGAACACACGTACCGCCGAGTCCTTCTTTTTCGATAACGGCGACCGACATTCCGAGCTGGGCGCAGCGGATCGCGCCGACGTATCCGGCGGGGCCGCCGCCAATAAAAATCACATCGTAACTTGCCATTTCATTCGTGAATTAGAGTACGTGATAATCTAGCTACGTCGTCCAGAAGGACAGGAGTCGCGCCGCAATTCCCACATGATCCAAGTGGCGACGCCTCGGATTCCACAGGAATCCGAGGCGTCGCCGGGTGCGGGTTGGATACCACGCGGTCTAGATAATCAGTGAGAGCGGATTCTCTATGTACCGACGCACTGTCTGAAGGAATTTCGCGCCGGTCGCGCCATCAATCACGCGGTGGTCGCAGCTCATCGTGACGCGCAGTCGCTGACGCACCTCGAGCTGCCCGTCGATGACGACCGGCTTTTCTTCGACACCGCCGATGGCAAGGATTCCCGCTTCCGGAGGATTGATGATCGCGGTGAACTGGTCGATGCCGAACATCCCGAGGTTGGAGACGGAGAACGTCGATCCAGTGTATTCCTCGGGCAGGAGCCTGCGCTCGCGCGCGCGACCGGCAAGATCACGCGCTTTTGCGGAAATCTCCCAGAGGGACATTCGATCGGCATCGAAGAGCACCGGCGTGATGAGGCCGTCTTCGACCGCGACTGCCATCGCGACGTGGATTCGATTGAACTGACGGATCTTGTCGTTGAGCCAGTGCGCGTTGACTTCAGGGTGCTCGGCGAGTGCGAGAGCGACGGCCTTGATGACGATGTCG
>DASQPS010000305.1:0-7181 GCA_035643845.1 Gemmatimonadaceae bacterium
CGACCTCACATGAATCGCGCCCTTATCTCCTAAAACACGCATCACTCCCATCGCCTTTCGGAGAAATCCGGGCCTGAGCATGATCTCGTCGTTGGTGACGGCATGAATCCAGGGGAGCGCGCTCATCGGAGCTTTCGTCGCTGGAGCAGTCATGCCCCGTACCTGTCGCCGACCGCTATCGCGCGCCCGCGAGCATATTCGTGGGCCGTCATGCGATGCTTGCCCGACGCCTGAACCTCCGCGATGCGGAGCGCGTCGGTCCCGCAGGCGACGATCAGCTCTCCAGTCGTCTTGAGGACTTCGCCAGGCTTGCCATGGATTCCGTCCATAACCTTGGGGCCGAACATCTTTATATCGCCCCTGGGCGTGGTGGTAAACGCTCCCGGCGCCGGATCCGATGCGCGAATGAGCCGCGATATCTCCAGTGCGCTTTTCTTCCAGTCGATCCGCGACGATTCGCGATTCACTTTCGGAGCGAACGTCGCGCGGGAGTCGTCCTGCGGCGTCTCGCGCACTTTCCCGATCGAAATAAGTGAAAGCGCTTCGATCAGCGCGAGCGCGCCCAGCTCGGCGAGCCGCTCACGCAGCTCTCCATAGGTTTCGTCTTCGAGGATGGGCGAACGTGTCTGAAAAAGGATCGGACCGGCGTCGAGAGCGTGGACAACGCGCATGATGGTGACGCCCGTCTCGGTGAAGCCCTGTCGGATAGCAGCCTGGATCGGTGCCGCGCCCCTCAGCAAGGGAAGAAGCGACGCGTGGATGTTCAGCGTGCCTTTTGGGGGTAGATCGATGATCGCCTGCGGCAGGATGTGTCCATAAGCGACGACTATGGAGATGTCCGGTTTCATCTCCTCGAGCCTCTCGACGAGATGGAGCTCTCGCGCGTTTTTCGGCTGGAAGAGCGGCAGCTCCTCCTCGAGGGCGATCGCCTTTACTGGCGAGGGGATTATCTCGCGCGAGCGACCCTGCGGCTTGTCGGGTTGAGTGACGACTCCGACGACCTCGAACCCTTCGCCCACGAGCGCTCGCAGCGATGGCGCCGCGAACTCGGGGGTCCCCCAGAACAGAACCCGCACTACATCTCCGATTCGTTTTCGTGGTGGTGCTCGCCCTTTTCTTCGGCGCGCACCTTCCGGATATAGCCAGGGTAGTCGTCCTTCGTCTTTTCCCACTTCGTGAGCGCTGCTTTGCGCTTGAGCGGGCTCAGATAATCGATGAAGAGCCGGCCGTCGAGATGGTCGACCTCGTGCTGGATGCAGCGGCCGAGTAGCTCGGTGGCGGTGAGCTCGTAGGCGTTGCCGTTCTCGTCGAGGGCGCGCACGCTCACCTCCGCGGGGCGTTCGACGTCGCCGTAGATCTCGGGAATCGACAGGCAGCCTTCCTCGCCTTTTTCGATCGATCCAGTTTTCTCGAGGATCTCCGGATTTATAAGGGCGTATTTCTTTCCGTCGACGTCGACGACTGTGATTCGCTCGGTTCGTCCGACCTGCGGCGCAGCCAATCCGATTCCCTCTGCCGCGTACATCGTCTCGAACATGTCAGCGATAAGCTTCCTGAGCTCGTCGGTGAGCTCGGCGACCGGCTTGGTCGGTTTGCGAAGAACCGGGTCGCCCAGGACCCGGATGTCGAGGATGCTCACCCAGCGCTGGCGTTGGAGACGGCCACCGGTCTGTTGATGCGCGCGATCCGGCCGCGCTCGATGACGACGCGCGTGTCGCCGGTCTTGATCGTGACGCGATCCTCCAAACCACCCGCCTTATCGTCGCCGCCTCTCTCCTTGATGAAGACCACCTCTCCGACCAATCCGCCCGTCGTCACGACTTCATCCCCCTTTTTCAGGCTCCGCACCATCTCGTCGTGTTTTTTCCTCTGCTGCGACTGCGGTCGAATGAGAATGAAGTAGAAGATCGCGAAGATGGCTCCGTACATGAAAATGGAGCCGACGATTGCATTGCTTGGCATGGGGGAAGAGGGAAGCGGGAAGAGGAAAGCGGGGAGCGTCGGTGAAAAGTTTACACCACGAGGGATGGCGCAGACCTGTGGCGCGCGAGCCATTCGCGGGACCACGAGTCGAGATCGCCGCGGCCGATCGCCTGGCGCGCCTGCCGGGCGAGCGACAGCAGGAAATGTACATTGTGCAGGGAGAGGAGGCGCAGTCCGAGAATCTCGTCCGAGACGAACAGGTGCCGGATGTATGCGCGGCTGAAGCGCGCGCAGGCGGAGCAATCGCAATCGGGGTCGAGCGGCCTGGGATCGGTGCGGAATTCGGCACGTTTGATGTTGAGACGGCCGTCCTGGGTGAACGCGGCGCCGTTTCGCCCCATACGAGTGGGCGCGACGCAGTCGAAGAGATCGACGCCACGGCGAATTCCTTCGACGAGGTCTTCCGGGAATCCGACGCCCATGAGATAGCGGGGGTGAGTTTTTGGCAGCGCGTCGTCGACTATCTCGAGGATGTCGTACATCGCGTCCTTGGCTTCTCCGACGGACAAACCGCCAATTCCGAATCCGGCCCAGTCGTACATGTCGCGGATCGCCAGCGCTGCTTCACGACGCAGATTGGCGTGGATTCCGCCCTGTACTATAGGAAAGAGCGCCTGCTCGTTGCGTGGATTATCGAGCGGGAACTCTTCGCGCGGCGTGTCCTCGTCGAGGGGCTGGCCCGTTTCCAACCGGTCGATTTCCGCGAGGCAGCGCGCGAGCCAGCGGATGCTCCGCTCGCTGGCGTCGCGGGCAGAAGCTTCGTCGGATTGCCCGGGAATCACGTGATCGAATTGCATGACGACATCGGCGCCCAGATTGCGCTCGATTCGCATCACGAGCTCCGGCGTGAAAAACCGGCGCGATCCATCGAGATGGGATTGGAACTCGACGCCTTCTTCGTTGATGGTGCGGAGCTGCGCGAGTGAGAAGACCTGGAATCCTCCTGAGTCGGTAAGGATTGGCCTATCCCAGCGCATGAATCGATGAAGTCCGCCCATCTCGCGCACAATCTCGTCTCCCGGTCGGAGATGGAGGTGATACGCGTTGGCGAGAATCATCGACGCACCCATCTGGACGAGATCTTCAGGATCGAGCGTCTTGACTGTCGCGCCCGTGCCGACGGGCATGAAGGCCGGCGTTTCCACTTCACCGTGTGGCGTGACGAAAACGCCGGCTCGTGCTGCGCCGGCGTTTGCGTCGATCCTGAACGAGAAGCTCATCCCGGAATGTTAAGCGGGTTCCGGGCTGCGGACATCATGCCGTTATCAAACGGGGTCTGTTGGCGGGCGCCGGAAGACGACGTGCTGCGAAAAGACGCCTGACGGATCGCTCGAGAGCGCACCGTCGAGGGTGTTCACTAGAGTGAGTGTGCCATCAAAGTGCTCGAGTGCCGTCGGTCCGACTTGCGGTGTCTGCTCCGTGAGTGCGAGATCGAGGTGGATATCCTTTCCGTTCACAGTTCCTGTCACCGCCACGGTGCCGCAGCCAAGCGCTTCGCCACACCAGTTTCCGTCGCCCGAAATGGTCGAACCGCTGGAAACGAGGTTAAGCGAGAGCGAGCTGCCTGGCGCAAAGAAATCCTGCACCCAGACGCCGTCGAGCTGCTTGGGCTCCAGTGTGTCTGAGCTGCATCCTACCACTGCCACCAGCAAAAGCACCGACAAAACAGAACGCATGGTTACCTCCGCGAAGATCGTGTATACAACTGAATCTCCACTAGGGACGAGTCGTAGTCCATGGCAGGTACTGGCCGCGCGATTGCTAGGTGAGAGCAGCCTTAACCCCTTCCGACGACATAAGAAACAGGCCATGGCACTTTCGAGAGAGACGCAATCCGCCGCCGACGAATCCTATCTCGGCGATGCTCTGAGCAAGGTACCCCCGGTCACGCTGGCGTTCTGGATCGTGAAAATCTTTGCGACGACTGTCGGCGAAACCGGCGGCGATGCGCTGTCGATGACGCTCAAGCTTGGCTACGGCGTCAGCACCATGATCTTTCTCGCCTTTTTCTGCGTCACGTTGTTCGGGCAGGTTGCCTCGAAACACTATCACCCACTTTTCTACTGGGCAGTCGTGGTTGCGACGACCACTGTCGGCACGACCACCTCCGATTACCTCGATCGCACAGCCGGACTCGGCTACATCAAATCGTCGGCGTTCGAGCTCGCGCTCGTCATCGCGATTCTGGTGACCTGGCATTTCGCAACCGGTGCGATCAAAGTCGATCACATCACTAACAGAAAAAACGAAATCTTCTACTGGGTCACGATCCTCGTTTCGAACACCCTCGGCACCGCACTCGGTGATTTCGTCGCGTCAGATACCGGGCTCGGCTTCGAAAAGGGAGCGCTCGTTTTTGCCGGGCTGCTCGTCGTCGTCGCGGCGCTCTACTACTTCACCAAGCTTCCGCGGACGGTGCTCTTCTGGGCGGCGTACGTTCTCACCAGACCATTAGGCGCGACGCTCGGCGATACACTCACGAAGCCTCGGGCCGCCGGCGGCCTCAACCTCAGCCGAATTACATCTTCTCTCATGATCGCGGCCGGTATGGTCCTGATCGTCGCTTCGACATCGCTGCGCAAGCGTCCGACGCCGCGGACTCAGTCCACCAACGCCATCGCGTCTCCGTAGGAATACATACGGTATCCCTCGGCGATCGCCTCAGCGTACGCCCGCATCGTGAGATCGTAACCGGCGAACGCGGCGACGAGCATGATGAGCGTCGACCGCGGAAGATGAAAATTGGTGATCAGACGGTCGACCGCGCGGAAGTCGTACGGTGGGCGTATGAATATCCGCGTGTCCCCGGATTTCTCACGGAATTGTCCGTCGTCGTCGATCGCGCTCTCTAAAGTCCGAACGCTCGTCGTGCCCACTGCCCAGATTTTCCCGCCGCGTCGCCTCGTCGCATTCAAAGTGTCTGCCGTGTGCGCGGACAAGCTGTACCACTCCTCGTGCATCACGTGATCCGCGGGATGCTCGACATCAACTGGTTTGAACGTTCCAGCGCCGACGTGAAGCAGCACGTCCGCACGCCGTACGCCTTTCGCCGCGAGTCGGTCGAGTAGCTCCGGAGTGAAATGCAGACCGGCCGTCGGCGCTGCGACCGAACCGCTCTCTTTCGCGTAGACGGTTTGATACCGCTCAGCGTCGGCTGCCTCGTCTGATCTTGTGATGTAAGGTGGCAAAGGAACGTGGCCATGCTTCTCGATCGCGTCTTCGACGGGCATCGCTGAATTGAGCCAGACTACGCGCGTCCGCCGCTCAGTCGTTGCGACAATGGTCACCTCGAAATCTTCGGCGATGCGGACCACTTTCCCCGGCTTGAGTTTTCCGCCTGGATGCACCATCGCTTCCCACTCGGCGCCTTCGAGGTGCCGAAGCAAAAGAATTTCCGCCGGCGTTCCATTGTCGCGAACGCCGAGGAGCCGGGCGCGAAAGACTTTGGTGGTGTTGAGCACGAGCGCATCACCGGACGGCACCATCTGCTCGAGATCGCTGAAGCGTTTGTGCGTGATCCGACCTGTCGCGCGATTTACCACCATCAAGCGGCTCTCTCCGCGTCGCTCGGTGGGCTGCTGAGCGATGCGGTCGGCCGGGAGGTCGAAATCGTAATGCGATGTGCGCGAACCGTCCTTCATCAGTGATGGCCGAAGAGTAGGTCTCGAAACTGCAACGATCGAATCCGATGAATACTATCCAAGCGCGTCGTCTGCGATCGGCTGCGCGTCTTGTCGCAGCTGCTGCCGTTGTCGCGTGCACCGGGCCTTCGAGCGCCGAGCGTTCGCTCATGAAGGCGGACGGCGACGTATTCGAGACAATCGTGCAATCAGAGATCACGCCGGCAGGCGATGATTCGGCGATAGCATTGCGATCCCTGCGAGTCGATTCGCGACCTGTGGCTGATACGGGGCCGCTCGCAGCGGGAGCGACGCCGCCGAGTCCACTTACGGTCGATTCATCCGCAGATTCGCTCTCTCCGACCGCGTTGGCGAAAGTGGCGGAGCAGAGGAAAGCGATTCTTTCTGATATGCATGTCGAAGAGGGAGGACCTTTTCTTTATCCGGACTGCGGCGGCACGCGAGTGCACCGACTGCGCGATTCGAGCTTGACCACCACTGGCTCGGGCTGCCCTGCCGAGTGGAGGCGATACGTCACGGTCGGCCTGCCGGTCAAAGGTGCGGCCGCGGTACTGAGCAAGCTTCGAGATCGCGAAGAAGCGCCGCCGGATTCGAGTGCGGAGCTGTGGACGGTGCTCGTTACCGAGAACACGATTGGGACCAGCGGACAGACCTGGCGGCAATATGCGTGTCTACTGCGCCGGGATCCGGAGACCGGCGAGCTTGCACTTGTGGAAAGATTTTTGGTGTCGTATGCGGAGTAAACGGCGGGCCAAGCGACTGAGGACTCGGACCAACGGCATCGACGATTGCGGACTGATTGAGGATCGAGGACCAGGACTGGATGAGGACCGAGGACGCGGGCGAAGGCCGCGGTTTCTAGACAAATGGATATTCGGCGGTGAAAAGGGTTATGCGGCGACCGCGCGATAGTGCCATAATCGCTCCATGTCGCACTTTGGGCCGGCGGTTTCATACGAGACTGCGAACGATCCGCTGTTTAGAATGCGAGCCTATCGCTTGGCCGCTGGGCTAGTGGAAGTCGCCTGGCAGGACGCCAAGACTCTAAGCGCAGAGCGGGTGACGGAGCGCATCTCCGGGCAGCTCTATGCAGCTGTTGCCTCGATCAGTGCAAATATTGGCGAGGGATATTCGCGCAGTTCCGGAAAAGACCGCGCTCGCATCTTCGAGTTCGCCCTCGGCTCCATCCGCGAGAGCATCAGCTGGTACCAGGCCGCGCGACCAACATTGGGCGAAATCGTACAAACCCGCCTAAACACCCTGGAAGAACTCCGCCGACTCCTCCTCGCCATCATCCCGCGCGAGCGCGGTCAACCACTGCCACGCACGAAACGCTAGAACGCAAAACGCCGTTGCCTCTGTCCTCGGTCCTCATTTAGTCCTAGTCCTCGATCCTCAATCAGTCCGCAATCGTCGATGCCGTTGGTCCGAGTCCTCGGTCCGACCGCTTCTCCCCGCGCTCCCGGAGTTTACTCCGCATACGACACCAGAAATCTTTCCACAAGTGCGAGCTCGCCGGTCTCCGGATCCCGGCGCAGCAGACACGCATATTGCCGC
>DASQPS010000306.1:0-4489 GCA_035643845.1 Gemmatimonadaceae bacterium
GTGTCCGGCACCTGGTACCTGGTACCGCCTTTCAGTCGTTCCGGCTTTCAGTCTTTACCGTTTTTCAGTGGTTCCGCCTTTCAGTTTTCACCGCGCTTCTTCTCCTCCCGACACTCCTTTTATCGCAGCAGCCGACGCCCCCGCCGCCTGTACCCGCGACGCCGACGCATCCCGAGGTCGTCAACCTCACCCTCAAAGGCGTCAAAGCCGTCAAGGCGACGGACCTCGAGCAGAGCATCTCCACCACCGCGTCGCACTGCAACAGCTTCATCCTCATTCCGTTTTGCTGGATAAGCAAATCGAAGTACCTCTACACGAGAGAATACCTCGACCACAACGAGCTCCAGCGCGACGTGCTGCGAGTGCGGGTTTTCTACTGGAAGCGCGGATATCGCGAGGCCGAGGTCGATACCGCGGTGGTGCCGAGGGGAAAGAACCAGGTCGGCGTCACGTTCTTCATCAAGGAAGGCCCGCCGACCACCGTCGCCCGCATCAACATCCAGCAGGCGACTCCCCTTCTCTCGCAGCGTGAGATCAATAAGCGCGTAGTGCTGGGCGAAGGCGGACCGCTCAACATGATCCGTCTCGATTCGTCGCGCTTCTTTCTGCAGGCGCGGCTGTTCGACAAGGGCTACGCCGACGCCGAGGTCGACACCTCCGTCGTGGTCGACACCACTTCGCGCACCGCTGTCGTCACCCTCACGCTCAATCCCAAATGGAAGACGACGGTCGAAGACATCGTCATCAACGGCAACAAGGGCGTGACCGATCGGACCATCAAGAAATCGTTGACATTCAAGATCGGCGACATCTTCGTGCGCTCGGAGATGCTGCGCAGCCAGCGCGCGCTGTACGAGTCGAATCTTTTTCGGCGCGCGTCGATCGAGCCGCGCCCGCCAATCGACATCTCGCTGCCTGATTCCGCCAAGGTCATCGTCGTCACCGTTCAGGAATCGCCTCCGCACGAGGCGCGATTGAGCGCCGGCTTCAACACCATCGACTTCTTCCAGGTCGAAGGACGCTTTACCGACTACGACTTCATGGGCGGTGCGCGCCGTCTCGACGTACAGGGCGTGGTTGGAAATCTTTTCGCTGGATCGCTCAACGGCCGCGGAATCTTCCACAATGCGTCGCAGGTGCCGGGCGCTGATCTGGCGCGGTACTTCGTTCCGACGTACAACGCGAGCATCGGACTGCAGCAACCGTGGTTCGGGTCTCCGCACAACGCTCTGGCTCTCAGTGTCTTCTCGCACCGGCGCAGCGCGCCGGGTATCTACGTGGATCGCGGCTACGGAACGAGCATCGCTTTCACGCGAGATCTCACGGTGCGGGCGCCCGCGAGCCTCAATTATCAATTCGAGATCAGCAGGGTCGACGCGGGCGACGTCTACTTCTGCATCTACTATGGCGTCTGCGATCAGCCCACGCTCGGTGCGCTGCGCACCAATCAGAAACTCTCGCCGCTCGCGCTCACGATGCAGATCGATCGCACCAACGATCCGTTCGCTCCGAACAGCGGCTATCGGGTGAACGGAAGCGCCGAGCATGCGTCGGCGTTTACGGCGTCGGATTTCAGGTACAACAGAGCGACGGTCGACGGCGCGGCATTTCTCAGGATCAGAAATCGCGGCGCCCTCGGCGGCCACATCCGCGTTGGCTGGATCAACTCACTCGGCAGCACGACTCAGGCGATTGGCGTGAACGCGTTCGGCGGCAGCATTCTCCACCCGCGAAAGAGATTCTATGCGGGCGGCTCGCACTCCGTGCGCGGGTTTGGCGAAAATCAGCTCGGTCCGCGCGTGCTGACTGTTCCGATTGGCGTCCTTCAGGCACACGACAGCACGAACCTGGCGTGCACGTCGGGCACCGATGTCACGACGTGCAATCCGAACGCTGCCAACATGCTCAATCGTGATTTCGAGCCGCGCCCTCTCGGCGGCAATTTCGTCGCGGAAGCAAGCATCGAGGCGCGGTTTCCGGTGTGGCAGCAGCTATACGGGGCCGTGTTCGTCGATGGCGGCATCGTGCGGCAATCGACCAACGCAGATCTCCCAAAAAGCACGTCGGCAATAACGCCCGGATTCGGTGTTCGCTACAAATCTCCCGTGGGCCCCATTCGTGCCGATATAGGAATCAATCCCGGCGGCAGCCAGTCCTTGCCCGTCGTAACCGAGAATATCGTGAATGGTAAGAGGACGCTCGTCACCTTGAAGCAGCGCCGCGATTACGCGCCTTTCAGCGGTGGCGGCATCCTCAACCGGATGGTCATTCACCTGTCCATCGGCGAAGCGTTCTAATGCGCAGGTGGTGGGTTCGACTTCTCGTCTCGATCCTCGTAGTCCTCATCCTGCTCGTCGGCGCCGTGTTCCTTATCACGAACACCAATTGGGGCCGAGAGCGCGTGCGCAGATACGCCCAGGGCGTGGCGCAGAGAAACACTCACGGGCTGGTGCACATTGGCAAAGTCACCGGAAATCTCCTGCGCGGATTCACGCTGCACGATGTAGTGATCACCGACAGCGCGCGCAGGCCGTTCATAAACGTCGGCGAGATGTGGGCGCGTTACAGCCTGAGCACACTGATCGGGAAGAAAATCGATCTGAGCGACGTGCGGCTCGTGCGACCAATTGTCGTGCTCGATAGACCGCCTGGTGGGGTATGGAACTACGAGCGGATTTTTCCGCGGGATACCACTAAGCCTTCGAAGCCGAGCAAACCGGGCTGGGGAACCTGGATCCGCTTCAGCAACGTGACGGTGACCGCGGGAGACCTGACGCTTCGCTCGCCGTGGAGTCCTGGCGACAATCTCACGCCGGCGCAAACCAAAGACGCGATACGCACCGCGTTCGGCCCAGACGGCCGATTGGTGTTACAGCGGGTACCCGGTGGTTATCAGAAGGCCTCGAGCTTCCACAAGATCAACGGAATTTTTCCGTTGATTCGGCTCGAGGACCCGACCCACAAATTCCATCTCATGAATGTCGCGGCGCTCACGATGATCGCCGCTCCTTTTCGCCCGCCCGTCGCGGACGTGCGCGGACTCACCGGACAGTTTCAGTTCACGAGTGACTCGCTGTGGTGGACGGGGGCGCGCGTCGCGTTTCCGCATACTCGCGCGAATGGCGATGGCAAGTACTACTTCTCGAACAACGATCTCCATTTGCGGCTGCACGCCGATCCAGTAGATCCGGCAGACGTCCGTTGGGCGATGGTGCGGCTCCCAGAGCAGGGATCCGGACATCTCGATTTCGGTCTGGACTGGATCGGTAAGAAGAGCATCTACAGCGCGAAGAACATGGATGTCACGCTCGAACGATCGCACGTCAGCGGTCAGATCGAGGTCACTGTCACCGATACGATCTATTATCGCGACGCCAATCTCCGCTTCGCGAATCTCGAGACGCGGCTACTCACTCAGCTCTTTCCAGCGATAAAATTTCCGCGGCCTTTGACGCTGGCGGGGCGAGCGGCGTTCAATGGAGGACAGCACGCGCTGCGCACCGACGCAGACGTCACGATCGACGATCCCCGCTCGGGACGAAGCCGCATCGCTGCCGTAGGAACATTGGGGCTGGTGAACGGGGTCTTTACTGCGCGCGATCTGCATACGCGCATGCTTCCTCTTCAAACCGGGCTCGCGAAGGCGATATCACCCAAGCTTTTCCTGGGGGGAACTCTTACCGGCAACGCGATACTCAATGGATCGAGCGCCGGGATCATGACGGCGGTCGGCGATGTCACTAACGTCGATCGCGGTGCTTTGTCGCGCGCGACGGGTCGTCTCTCGATTCGCGCGACGGGTCTCACCTGGGTCGATCTGGACGCGCGCATGCATCCGTTGTCGCTCGTGATGCTCGGTCGATTCATGCCGAGTGTGGGACTGCGTGGCAGCGCGACGGGACCGCTCCGACTCAAGGGAACCATCAACAATCTGGCGATCAATTCCCAGATGACGCTGCCGGACGGCGCGTATGTCGATCTGCGCGGTACTATGGATCTCGCGAGCAGGGTCACGGGATACAATCTCGATTTCAACACGCGGAACCTGAACGTCAATACGATCATCGCGCGCGCGCCCACGACGGATCTTACCGCCGTCGGTTCGGCGCGCGGCCGCGGATTCACTC
Source organism: Gemmatimonadaceae bacterium (assembly GCA_035643845.1). Classification (GTDB taxonomy): domain Bacteria; phylum Gemmatimonadota; class Gemmatimonadetes; order Gemmatimonadales; family Gemmatimonadaceae; genus UBA4720. Next base: position 4,128 of record DASQPS010000306.1, read on the forward strand.
CGGCGACGATGCAGGCGCAGCTAGTGGCGAACGTCAAGGCCTCGAGTATCGATACCGTTAACGTTGACAGCGCGAACGTGAGAGTCGCGGTGGCTGACGGTCTCGCGCGATTCGACACTTTGGCGGTCGCGCTCCCCGAAGGACTTGTTGATGCGAAAGGAACGTTCGGACTTACACCCGCTCGCAGTGGAACACTCACGTATCACGTCGCGGTCGATTCGCTCTCGCAGTTCGCGGGGTTGATCGGAAGAGACACGGGTGTCGTCGCTCCGCGCCCGGGCATTCTGGCGAGCCGGCTCAGGAAGACGAAGGCAGATTCAACGAGGGCGGCGAGACAACTCCAGCTCGAGCGGGTTGTCTCC
>DASQPS010000307.1:0-2487 GCA_035643845.1 Gemmatimonadaceae bacterium
AGGCGCTCTAATCGTTGCAGCGCTCGCCGTGAGCATCGGCGCGCGAACGTACGCGCAATGCGCGCCGCCCGCGGCAATCCAGAGCTCGGCAAGGGAACCGCAACCGTTTGAAGACGAGATTGCCCAATTCGAGGCCGCCGATCGCGCAAATCCTCCACGCAAAGGCAACATTCTGTTCGTCGGGAGCTCTTCGATCCGAATGTGGCCGAATCTCCAGGGCGACTTTCCTCAGGCGACTGTGTTGCAGCGCGGCTTCGGCGGGAGCGAGCTCTCGCAGGTCGTTTACTACGCGACACGAATCGTTTTGCCCTACTGCCCGCGACGGATCGTCCTATACGCCGGCGACAACGATCTTGCCGACGGTCGGACGCCCGATCAAATCCTCCGGGACTACGAGGACTTCGTTGCGCTCGTCCATCGGGCGATGCCCAAAACGCGAATCGCGTTCGTGGCGATCAAGCCAAGCAGATCGCGCTGGGCTCTCGCTGACAATATGCGGGCGACGAATGACTTGGTGCGTGCCTACACGGCCACCGATCCGCTGCTCACGTACATCGATGTCTTCACACCGATGCTGGGCGCTGACGGACAGCCACGAGACGAGTTGCTGGCTCCAGACATGCTGCATTTGAATGCTCGCGGATATGCGCTTTGGCGACGTCTCATCACACCCTTCGTCAATGGAACGGATCGCTAGATCTTTTTGAGGTGTCCATGACTTCGAATACGGAAATGACCACAGACCTTTGGTCGGCAGTCGACGATTACATCTCACGCGTGCTGATCAAACCCGATAAGGCGCTCGAATCCGCCCTGAAGGAGAGTGTTGCGGCGGGCCTTCCGGAAATCAGCGTGACTGCGAGTCAGGGCAAATTGCTCGAGATGCTGTCCCGCCTTTGTGGCGCGCGCAAAATCCTCGAGATCGGCACGCTGGGCGGGTACAGCACGATCTGGCTCGCGAGAGCGCTTCCCGCGGATGGCTGCGTCGTTAGCCTGGAGGTGGATCCACACCACGCGGAAGTCGCGCGGTCGAACATCGGTCGTGCAGGCCTGTCGCGACTGGTTGAGATTCGTGTTGGAGCGGCGCTCGACACGCTTCCCACACTCGCGACCGAACGAAAAGGACCGTTCGATCTGGTCTTCATCGATGCCGACAAGCCCAACATTCCTGAATACTTCGCATGGGCAAAGCGACTCTCGCGAAAAGGCAGTGTAATCATTGTCGACAATGTGATCAGAGAAGGCGCGATCATCGATGACGCGAGCGACGACAAGAGCGTCCTCGGAGTACGACGTCTCAATGAGATGCTGGCGGCCGATTCGGACATCAGCGCGACGACAATCCAGACGGTCGGAAGTAAAGGCTACGATGGGTTCACAATCGCATTAGTGCAGAACGCCCGTTAATCGCAGATTCGCGCCAAATCCCGCCTGGGATTGCGCGTCTGGGTAGATTACTGAACGCCGTGCGAGACCGAACATGGGTCTCGCCACCGTCCGACAACTGCGAAACTCGGTTCATGAATCCATCAAGAGATCCCGCATCGTCCGCCCCTTCCCCCTCCCCGTGGAAGGCTCCCCCGAGCTCGAAGGTCAAGAACGCTGTGCAACGCGCGGTGACCGCGCTGCTCGACGAGCTCGCGCCTGAACGCGTCCTCAAGCGCGGTGAACAAATCGCGCTGCGTATCGAGCCGCACCGCACACCGAATGGCTGCATCCTGCAGGCCCCGAAAGCGGCCGTCAGCGTGTCCTGGTTTTCGGCTGGCGGAAGCGATCAGGTGCTCGGAGAGCTTCGGGTGATGGTCTGGCGCGGAATCGTCTCGCGTCGTGGCTCGCCGAAGCAGCGCGAAGGCGCCACGATCGTCAACGAGATCACTCTTCATCCGATCGAGAATCCATCGGACAAGCGCGTGTGGCGCGCGACCGACAATTCGGAGTACGACACGTCGTCACTCGCCGCTCTGTGCAACCGCTTGCTCGAACAGCAGGAAGTGAGTGGAAAGTAGAGTGGCGATTCGCGAAGGCGACCCCGCACCCGACTTCTCGCTCCCGGCAGACGATGGAACCGTTGTCACGCGCGATTCGCTCGCTGGGAAGAAAGTCGTTCTCTTCTTTTATCCCAAAGACAACACGGCTGGCTGAACGAAGGAGGCGTGCGATTTTCGCAACGCTTTTCCCCGGTTCGGGGAAATGGACGCCGTGGTTATGGGCGTGAGCCCGGACAGCATTCAATCACACAGGAAATTCAAGCAGAAGTACGAGCTCCCATACAAGCTGTTGGCCGACGAAGACCACTCGCTCTCAGAGGCATTTGGGATCTGGAAAGAGAAGTCGATGTTCGGGCACAAGTATATGGGGATCGATCGCACGACGGTGATCATTGACCGATCCGGCAGAGTCGCGCGAATTTTCCCCAAGGTCCAGATCCTTGGCCACGTGAAAGAAGTCGAAAAGGCCGTCAAGGAGCTCCGTTAACACAGCAGCGAG
>DASQPS010000308.1:0-5004 GCA_035643845.1 Gemmatimonadaceae bacterium
AGCGCAGGGCGCCCTCAGTACGGAAGGACTCGGGTATCCCTATGGGCAGGTCAGCGCGCGCGCCGAAGGAGCGGGAGGCTCGCTGGCGGATTTCGATGCGCTCAGCCTCGTCTCTCCATCGTCGATCGCCGGTGTGGGCTCGGCCGCTCTCTTTTTTCAGTACTCGCCTGAATTCCGACGTGTGACTGCCGGTTCCGGCACCGCGAAAACGATGACGGCGCGTTTTCCACTGGTATCTGGCGTTCTACCGGTCGGTCAGAATTGGGTGCTCGGGCTCAGCTCGTCGAGCTTTCTCGACAGATCCTTTGAAACCAGTCTCGTCAGACGACAAAACGTCGGAGCGACGACTGACACCGTCGACGTTACAGAAGAGAATAAAGTGCTCGGCGCCATCAACGACGTTCGCCTGGCTCTCGCGTGGGCAAGCGGGCCGGTATTTCGAATGGGAGTGGGCGCGCACGTGTTCGCGGGAAGCAACCGGGTCGGCATTTCAGAAATATTTCCAGACAGTACCAAGTTTCTGAGCACCAATGAAACTGACAGGATTAGCTACGCTGGCTTTGCAGCATCAGCCGGTGTCGAATACCATCCGTCCCGCACCATTGGATTCGCGCTCGCGGCAAGAAAAGGTGGTGACCTTCGTGCTGAAAAGGGCGACACCGCGTTGGGCAAAGGAAAAATTCCCGATCACTATTCCGCGTCGGTCAGCTACGACGGCATCACCGGAGCGACGATTTCCGCGCGCGCGGCTCACGATTCGTGGAGCTCGCTAACTCCGCTGTCGTCCACCGGAATCCAGGCTTTCGATGGGTGGGACACGAGTGTCGGCGCCGAAGTGACGGGACCGCGGCTCCTCCAGCGAATCATCATCGTGCGCGTCGGAGCAAGAACGCGAACGCTGCCATTCGGATTCAACGGCCAGAAGGTAACTGAGACCTCGTTCATGGGTGGCCTGGGAGCGCCGCTCGCACGCGATCGGGCGAGCATCGATTTCGCGTTCCAGCGAGCCGCTCGGTCGAGCGCTGGGCCGGTGAAGGAAACCGGCTACATCTTCAGCTTCGGGCTGAGGGTCAGCCCCTGATGGCCGACAGCGCGAATGCGAAGGCCGAGGTAATCCTCGTAGCCGACGACATTCCCGCCAACGTCGAGCTTCTGCTCGACCAGCTGAACAGCCTCGGCTACGATACTATCACCGCGGTTGATGGTCCATCGGCGATTGCATCTGCATTCGAGAACCATCCCGACCTTTGCATCCTCGACGTGTCCATGCCTGCCGGCGACCTTGGCGTTGACGACCGGTCGACCGGCTTCGAGGTCTGCCGCCGGATAAAGCGCGATCCCCGAACGTCGCGAATCCCCGTGATCTTCGTGACAGCGCTCAACGACACCGGCGATCGGGTCCGCGGAATAGAGGCTGGCGGTGATGATTTTCTCACCAAGCCACACAATCGTCTCGTGCTCGGCGCGCGCGTACGGAGTCTTCTAAAGCTCAAAGCGGCCACGGACGCGCTGGAGGACAGCCTGCGCAAGCTTCGTGAGCTGGAACGGGTGCGCGACGACTTGATGAAGATGATCGTGCACGACCTGAAGACTCCGCTAACCTCGGTGCTCGCGACTCTCGAAATGCTCGCCGACGGTGACTTCGGATCGGTGACGACGACGCAGAAGGCGGCGATAGGCGATGCGGAAACGAAATCTGAAGATTTGCTCGCGCTGATCGACGACATACTCGAAGTCGCACGTATCGAAGAAGCGAACATTTCGCTGACGCTCGCCCCAATGGCCCCTGGCGCACTACTGGCCGAGCTGGTTCACGAGTGGTCCCACCGCTTCACGCAGGAGCGCACCACCGCTTCGGTATCGGTCGCCGATGACGCTCCTGTCTTCTCTGGGGACAAGGGTCTCGTCAAGCGCGTGTTTTCCAACCTGATTCAGAACGCTGTCACGCATTCGTCTCATCCGGTTCATCTCGACCTCAGCGCCCGACGCGCTCGCAACGGCGTCCTTTTTACGGTGAGCGACAACGGACCTGGAATTCCGCCGGAATATCACGATCTGATTTTCAGAAAATTCGGCCAGGTAGAGATGCCGCGCTCACCACGCACGCGGAGCTCCGGACTCGGACTGACTTTCTGCAAGCTGGTGGTCGAGCGACACCGGGGCCGCATCTGGGTGAAAAGCGAGGAAGGGAAGGGTAGCTCTTTTTACATAGAGCTGCCGTGCGATCCGGCCGAGGAGGCGACATCGCCGGCACCGACTGCCGTGGCGAGCGCGTCCGGTCGGGCGAGCTGACACGCTAAATTGTCCCGCATGGATTCCGCAAACCGACCGACGGTCTACATCGAAACCTACGGCTGCCAGATGAACGTCAGCGACACCGAGCTAATGCTCGGCAGACTGACCGCGTCGGGTTACGACTCCGTCGCTCAGCCGGACGGCGCGGACGTGATTCTGATCAATACATGCGCGATCCGTGAGCACGCCGAGCAAAGAGTTATGGGCAGGATCGGCGAGATGAAGAGCCGCATGAAGCGAGACGCCGTGCTCGGCGTCACCGGATGCATGGCGCAGCGACTTGGATCCGAGCTTCTCGATCGCGCGCGGCATGTGAGCCTCGTTATCGGCCCGGATGGATACCGCGATCTGCCGTCTTTGATTGAGAGTGCGCGCGAGGGAGTAAGGACCACCGCCACCGAGTTCGATCTGGAGGAGCATTACGAGGACTTCACCCCGCGGCGCTTCGAAGGAGTGAAGGCGTGGATTCCGGTTCAGCGTGGATGCGATTACCGCTGCACCTATTGCATCGTGCCGACGACGCGCGGTCCGGAGCGCAGCCGCAAGCTGGCCGAGGTCATTCGGGAGACCGAGTCAGTAGTCGCATCGGGAATTTCGGAAATCGTGCTGCTCGGCCAGACTGTGAATTCGTATTTCGACGGCGAGCACGACTTCGCGGATCTTCTGCGCGCCGTTGGAAACGTGGAGGGTGTCAGGCGACTCCGCTTTACGAGTCCCCACCCAAACGATTTCACGCATCGCGCGATTCGCGCCATCGCCGAAACCGAATCTGTCTGCGAGCACGTCCACCTGCCGATGCAATCGGGATCCAGTCGAACGCTCAAGAGGATGCTCCGCCGCTACACCCGTGAGCGCTACCTCGAATGCGTCGGTGAATTGCGAGCTGCGATTCCCGGTCTGGCGCTAACGACGGACATCATCGTCGGCTTCCCCGGCGAGACCGAAGAAGATTTCGCCGAGACTCTGAGCGCGGTCGAACAGGTGGGCTTCGATGACGCCTACACGTTCAAGTTCTCTATGCGCGACGGCACGCCGGCCACGCGTTTCCCCTTGTCAGACACGGTGCCGGAAGACGTAGCGAGCCAAAGGCTCGCTCGGCTGATTGCGACAGTGCGTTCTGGCAATCGAGAGCGGAATATCAAGCTGCTCGGAGCGAGGCGAGAGGTGTTGATCGAGAAACTCGCGCGGCGCGGCGGACTTCTTCAGTCGCGGACGCGCGACTTCAGGACGGTAATGATTCCGGGTGACGCTTCCATGATTGGACAATACGTCAACGTGGAATTGACAGGGACGACTGGATCAACGTTCATCGGACGGGCAGTCGGGTCGCGCAGCGCGCTCCCCATGGCTGGATAAGCTGTTTCGATTGCACCGCGCTCTTATTGATCCGCGTCGGCGGCAGATAGCGAAGTAGAGTCGGACGGTCCGAGACCGGATCGATACTGCCCCTCATCACCGCGACGTACCTGTGTTACTGCGCCGGACTACTTGTCGGTTTCTGGGGCTTCGCCTGGGTCGCAGTTGCATGCGCGGCGATCGCGCTCCTCGTTGCGCTCGGAACGCGTCGCGGGTCTCTGGCTGGTCTGGCGCTTGTCGTCGCAGGTGCTGCCATCGTCGCGGTAACGGCCGCGCCCCCCGAGCTTCCGGTCGCGCATCCGAAGTCCCTCCATACGAAGCCCGATCTTCTCACCCGCATTCGGACGCGGGCTGGACGGTCCATCGATCAGACTTTTGGGGATGACGCGCCGCTCGCTCGCGCACTTCTGATCGCGGACCAGCGACAAATTCCGACCGAGATGCGCGACCGCTACGCATCGGCGGGTTTGATTCACATGCTCTCCATCTCTGGGCTCCACGTTGCCGTTATCGCTGCGGCGATGGAACTTCTCTTTCAGGTTGCGCGAATGCCGCGCCGCACTGCTCTGATCGCCGCTTTCATCGCGACGGGACTCTACGTAGCGGTGATCGGCGCGCCTCCGCCTGCACTCCGCTCCGCGGCGATGCTCGGCGTCGCTCTGACGTCTCGGCTCTTTCAGCGACCAACTTCTCCCTGGGCCGCGTGGGCCATCGGTGCTTTCATTCCTCTGTTCGCTGCTCGCACGGTGCTCGACGTGGGATATCAGCTGAGCGTGCTGGGGATGTGCGCACTCGTCGCGGCCGGTTCAGTATGGCGTCGACACCTGGCGCGCCGAGTGGATGGTTGGAAGGGCCACCTCGCCAGAGAGCTGGTGACTTCTCTCGTCGCATGCGCGATCACTGCGCCGCTCGTCGCGTGGGTGTTCGGGAGGGTTAGCTTGATCGCGCCTCTGTCGAACCTCATCGCTGCGCCAGTGATTACGCTCGCGCAGCCGGTACTTTTTCTGGCTATGCTGCTCGCTCCGTTCGGAGCGCTGGCAAGGTTCGTTGCGCAGGCGGTGCATCCACTTCTCTTCGCGTTCGACTGGATCTCGCAAACGGCCGCGTCTATTCCGGGAGCGGCACTGACGGTGAGCACTACACTGCCGACGGCCGTCCTGTCGGGCTGTGCGGCCGTAGCCCTGGTCATTGCATGTGTCAGCCGCTATCCCGCGCGCCCGGCGATCACAGCGATCGGATCGCTCGCGTTAATCGTGGTGGTCCCAGCGGTCCCACTTTCCCGTGCTCATGGAGTGGAGCTCCACGTTCTGGACGTCGGTCAGGGCGACGCGATTCTTCTGAGGACAGACGCTG
>DASQPS010000309.1:0-3260 GCA_035643845.1 Gemmatimonadaceae bacterium
TGTGTGGTGTGATGAAGTCTCTTTGATCAGCGATCATATTCGAGCAGAAGTGGTTCGGCCATCATCGTCAAAAAGAAAAACGTCACCAGACTCACCAGCGCCGCGTCCAGCGAGAGAAACATCACTCTCGCGATCGGCGCGTACAGCACCAGCACGACGAATCGCATCACCGCTCCGCCCGCCCAGCGAATCAACAGTCCGCCAGGTGCGCTGTGCCTGTTTCGTCCCGGCCGCAGCATCGAATAAGCGCCCAGCTGTACTGCGAAAGCCAGTCCAGCACTAACGAGCATTGCATGATGCTCATCGACGGTTCTGAAGAGCGTCCTCAGTACCACAGTCGCGAAGATGATGAGAGCGGCCGAAACTCCGGCGAAGAACTCGAGCGCTCTCCCTTCCCTCACCGCTTTCTCTCTTCGTCGTCGCGTCGTTGCGCCGCTGTGATCTTGCGATACATGTTGTAAAACGCGCCGCCGCCGCCAACGAAAACGCCGATGATGGTGAACAGCCCCTTCGTGCCGAACTTTCCATCGAGCCACTGGCCGACGAACAGGAAGACGATGATCGCGGCTGCAAACTGGAGCCCGACTCCAGCGAAGTCGGCACCTGACAACCCGCCAGCGGGCGGGGCCTTCCGCAACCGCTTGTCGTCGTCCATCGCGGCAAAAAATAACCGCTTGTGAAGAATTTCACAAGCAGTTTGCGATGAGCTTTCCGAAGATGCGCCGAAGATTCTCTCGCCTCGCAAGTCGAAGATTCATGCGAAGTTAGTACAGTTACTTCGGTGTTGACCGGTCGTCCTTGTGTCGATATGTTGGGCATCTCACGTATGTGAGACTCGCCCACCCGCCAATAATCGATAGCCCGCCTTCGAAGTTAATGCACACTCGCATCATTCTGCCGCTGCTCTGCGCAGCCTCAGTCGCCGCTTTTGCCGCGGCTCCTTTTTCCCACGACGAAAAATCGATTGCCACCCCGAAGCGTCACAGCGAGGAGAAAAGCGCTCCCATCGTGACGACGTTCGACATTACGCGGCCGAGGAACGACGCCGAAAAGCTGAGATTCTCGCTGCACGTAACGAACAACACATCGAAGATGCTCGAGCTGCGTTTCCCGGATGGACAGACGCATGATTTCGTGGTGAAGGATTTCACGGGCAAGGAAATCTGGCGCTGGAGTCAGGGCCGCATGTTCACCTCTGCGATGAGAAACGAGACACTCAAAGCGAAAGGCCAAACGGTGTTCGAGGAAAGCTGGAATCCAAAAGGCCAGCACGGTGAGTTCACTGCCGTCGCCGTACTCCGCAGCAACAACTTCCCAGTAGAGACCAGCGTTCAGTTCGTACTTCCGTAACTACGTGAAGGGCGGTACCAGGTACCTGGTACCGCAGTTCAGTAGTTACCGCAGTTCCGGATTACCCCTGCGGCGCAACCTGGTACTGTTCGAGCTTGCCGTCTGGCATCTCGTACGTCCACACCCTCAAAGTCTGCGTCGGAAAGCTCACGCGATACGAGCGATACACCATCCCGCCCCTTTCCGCTCGGCGCGTTTGGACGAAGCCGGTCGGTGTCCCCAGAGGCCCGAGGCTCGACGCAAAATCCTTGAGTGCCGCGTCGCTGAAGTACGCGTTTGCGTTCGACGTAAAGAGAGTCCTGTCGATAGTACCGCGCTGAAGACCCTCGAAGATCGACTTCGCCTGCGCCGTCCGGCTCGCAGCCAGAGCATCCTCAGTGGTGAAAAGAAGCTGTGAGATACCCTGCGCGATTGCGCCCGAAGCGGGCGCCGCGTCCTGGTTGGTTAGCACTACCACCGCTGCGCTGTCCTCTGGGTAAACGATGTTTTCGGCGGTAAAGCCCGACACTTCGCCGCTGTGCTCCACCATGAAGTGGCCGCCCTGCATGCCAACATCGACGCCGAGGCCATAACCTGTCCCCGCGCCATTGTTCAGATGAACGTCGCTCGTAAGAGCGTGGTACGATTCCGGACGCAGCAGACTCTTGTCGATTATCGAAAGATCCCACTTGGCCAGATCGCTGGCGGTCATCGCGAGCTCCCCCGCGGCCCACATCCATCCTGGCCCTGCGTCGGGAGCCGGGCGCAGCGGCCCAAGCCCATACCTTATATAGCCTGTGACTGTGGCAGCCCGCGGATTTACGTCGAAGTCGCTCGCACTGGTCAACCCAAGCGGGTTGAGAATTCGGGTGCGCACGAACTGAAAGAAAGGCATGCCGCTGGCTTTCTCCACGACCATTCCTGCCAGCGTGTAATTGGTGTTGCTGTATTGCCAACGCGAGCCCGGCGCAAAATCCAGAGGCTGTTTGCCCCATCGGTCCGCGATCGCCTGCGGCGTAGTCGCCGTCAGCATCATTGGCATCACGTAGTCCTGCGGCCAGAAATCCTGGTATCCCGACGTGTGCGAGAGGATCTCACGAATAGTGACTTCGTTGCCGCGCGTGAGACCAGGTATAAACCGCGAGATGGGATCGTCGAGAGAGAGCTTTCCCTCCTGCTGCAGAAGCAATATCGCCGTCGCGGTGAATTGCTTGCTGATAGATCCGATCGCGTACTTCATGTCCGGCGTCGCGTTGACGCACGGATTAAGTCTGGCGCACCCGTAGGCGTTTGCGTACGCGAGTTGACCGTGTCGAACCACTGCCACCGTCGCACTCGGCACTCCCGTCGCGCGAAGCACCTGATTCGCAACGGAGTCGACCTTTCTCGCAAGTGCGGGATCCGGCGCGGCACCTTGGCTCCGCGCCAAACCGGGGATAAAGACGATGACTGCACCTACAAAGAGATTCCGCTTCAACATTTCGACTCCTCTTGGATGTCGTCGCAGTAAAACACGCGGCCATAACTGCCAACCGGCGCGTCAGATTGACTCTGTGACATACCCAAGATATGCCGATCTTGTTCGGAGTGGGCGCGCATAGGCAGGAAGCGCGAAGCGATGGGAGGACCGAGGACGCCGACCAACGGCATCGACGATTGCGGACTGCTGAGGACCGAGGACTCGGACCAACGGCATCGACGATTGCGGACTGATTGAGGAGCGAGGACGCGGACTAGCTGCGGACTGAGAACTCACTGCACGCACGGAAGGGCATCTGGATAGTGCTTCGAACTACCGCGCTCCCCGCTCCCCGCGGATCGCTGATCGCTGCCAAGACCGGGACAGATCTCGTGGCGTGAAGGGCAAGAGCAGTTGCCTCTGCCGCTACCGCCAAGGGAACTGTCAAGATCTTTGCCCAGAGCAGGCACCT
>DASQPS010000310.1:0-6068 GCA_035643845.1 Gemmatimonadaceae bacterium
ATCACAGCGTCTGTCCCGCCAGCGCGGTAAACTCCGATTGGAATTCCAGTGTTCGCGCCTTCCTTCAGATATCCATCCATTCGCAGCGCCGTTTGGACGTCCGCTTCCTCGGCCAGGAAAACCTGTCCCATCGGCACCGGCTGCATGGGCTCTTCCGGAATCTGTCGGAGCACTGCCGCGGTGTAGAGCCGGATCTCCGCTCTCTCGGTGGATGCAAAGGAGGCGAGCGTCGGAGATCCGTCGTGGCCAAGGACGTCGTGCATCGGAGACGCGAGATCCGTGTAGCTGAATCCTTCGACGACGATACCGTAGATGTGCGGGATCTGCCCGTCCATCGGCTGCGCGCCATCCACACGCACGATCGTTCCGATACCAACCGGCGAGTCGATCGCCGTCCAGAAATGAAATTCGTGCGGAGTATTGGGCTTTCGCTCCGTCGCAACTACGCGACCGAGTGCATCGCTCACGAGATTGCCCTCAGAAATTCCTCGCAGTCACGAACGCCATAGGCCAGTTTGTCCCACCTTCCATCAGGAAGCGAAAGGGGCGTCATCTCCGCCATCACCCATCTCGAGATTTCGTCCGCGCGCTCGCTCGGCCTGTCGCACTCGGCGACTTCCACACGCACAAGTCCCCACAGCGCATCGCGACCTTCTGGCGCACGAAGCCGCAGATACCAGCTCAGCACCGAGCTTCGCGAACGCGGCGCGACACGAAACACCGTCGATCTCTCACCTTGTCGAAGGCCGAGCACTATGCTGAGCGCATCATCTTCGACGTAGAGGGTGCGGTGGCTCTTGATAACGCCAATTGCGCACGACGATGAAGCCACGGCTGCGCTCCTGCTTATGCCACCATCGATAAACAATGGCGCCTCCGATCGGGCGCACCACGCTTCTGCCAGACGATCCTCGAGTTTCTCACGGTCACGGTCCACGGCTCGTACGGCCCGCTCGGCGAGATGCGAAGGATGGCGACTCGGAAAATTGCCGTCGCCATCCGCCGTCGAGGTGTCGACGAATTGCCAGAGCCACCGCTCGCCAGCACTCGTGGCGGTGAGCTCCGCCAGCGGTGGGAGATAGCGTAGCGGCAGGTAGATCTTGCGCTCGACAATCGGCGCCCGGTGCCCCCAGGTGAGCATTCTGCGATTCACACGCACACGCACCGCCGCGGAGACGGTGCCGAGTACGATGGGCATGCCATCGTAGTGGCCGAAGACCTGAACTTTCTGCGCGCCATCGAGGAATGCGCCAAAGCCGGAGGTTGCCTGGCGCGAATAGTCCGGCACGCGGACGGCTCGGAGCGCTCTGCCTTCCACATTTGTGGCGGCACGCAGCGCCGGTGGATCGCTCGTCATCGAAGGCTCGAGCGACGTCATTCCCTCCACAGCGCTCACACCGGGGAGCTGCTGCATCAGCAATCGAAACGCTGCCCGGCTCGATAAATCCGGACCTGAGTTGCTCACCAGCACGACCGCTACTCCAGTCCGATGTCCCACGCCTGCTCGAGATCTTTCTTCGAGTAGGCGCGAAATGCCGTGAGGGTGTGGGTCGATTTGATGCCGGGAACTACGCTGACGCCTTCCGTAACGATTCGCGCAATGGCTTCATGCGCCGCAACTTCGATCATGGCCACGAGATCCCACTCTCCGGAAACGGAATACACTTGCGACACACCATCAATCCCGGCGAGCTTCGTCGCGCACTCGGCGATTCGCTGGGGCTCGGCTTTTATGAGTACGATGGCAGTGATCATGGGAGCACCGATGCTGCTATCTTTGGGTGGGCGGCGTCGCCGCGACAGGTAAGACATATAACGATACCGGCGTGGCAGACGGACCGCTACGTTGCAAAATAGAGGTCGAGGATGTTGGAATCCGAGGAAGTCGGAGAGCGCGCCGCCGGACAGGTCAGTCGCGCCCAGAATCTCATTTACACCCTTCCGCACGCCACCGAGTCGATTGCGGAATTTCTGACTCCTGCCCTCGCCCGGGTTGACTCGACAGCCGGCGGAACCCAGGCGCTCATCGTCACGCGCGACGCGGAGACCGCGATCACGATTTCCGAGACGGTCCTGCGGCTTCTCGGACCAACGGGCATCGAGGTCGTTCCAATTACCAATGCCTCGCGCGCCGCGCGTCTCTTCAAGTCGAGGCCCGTGCTCGCCGTAGCCGGCACAGCGACGGAGCTCGGCGCCCTGGTCCGTGCGTCACTCCTGAAGCTCGATGCAGTCAAAACAATCGTCATCGCCTGGGCGGACGACATCCTTGAGGACGGCCAGGAATCGACCGCTGCTCTCGAGGCGCTCCTCGGAGAGCTCGGAGACGCCAACCGCGTGATCGTGAGCCGCAGGCTCAGCGAACCCGTCGAAAATCTCGTCGAACGCTACGCTCGTCGCGCTCGGCGAGTTGGAATCGCCGAGGTCGAAGCTCCGCAGATGCCGGAAAATTATGAGCTCCCGATCATCAGGTATATCACGGTGGGTGCCAGCGTTCGACCCGCGGCGCTCCGACGTCTGCTCGACGACCTCAATCCGCCCTCCGCGGTAATCGTCGCGCGCGAAGCGGCAGCCGTCGACGAAGCCAATCGCGTCCTTCGCACGCTCGGCTACCACGAGGACGACCCGAATATTCGCGTAACCCAAAGCGATTTCGGAAAGGAATCGCACACGGTGATTTTCTATCAGCCACCGGTGACGCCCGCGGAGCTGCAGCGTGTGGCGCAGGCGAGACCCGTCCAGATCGTGATCGTTGCGCGTCCCGCGGAAATCGCGTGGTTGCGTGAGCTTACCGGCGGCCGCCTCACACCGCTTACACTCACGGGACCGGAGCGTCGCGCGCACGACCGAGACGAAGCGATGAGGCAGGAAATCAGATCGCTGCTCGGTGGTGGCGTTCCGCCTCGCGAGATCATCGCACTCGAGCCACTACTCGAAGAATTTGATGCCGCTGAAGTCGCAGCTGCCGCGCTGCAGCTCCTCGAGCGCGAGCGCGCCCAGCGACGCAAGGCAGCCGAACACGCACCTCCGGTCGCGCGCGCCCGGCCGTCGGATGGCGACCAGTCCCGAGGACGTGGCGCTGCCGATGGAATGGTGCGCCTCTTCATGACCGTCGGCACTCGCGATGGCGTGAAGGTCGGCGACCTGATGGGCGCGATCGCCGGTGAAGGCGGAATTCCTGGCGATCACGTGGGAAAGATCGATCTCAGAGAAAGCCACGCACTCGTCGAAGTAGCCGAGGCAGACGCGCCGAGCGTAATCGCGAGGGTGAATGGCGCAATGATCCGTGGAAGACGCGTCGTCGTCCGTGGTGAGCGCGACAAAGAGGACCGCGAGCGGTCGGCCGGTCCTCGCGGAGAACGCTCAGATCGTGCGCCCCGCGATCGCGGCGGTCCGCCACGAGGCCGACCGGGTTCACCGAGACGCGGACCGTCCGACAGACCCGGCCGCGGAGGCCCGCCCCGCCGAGATCGCGACCGCTCGTGAGTGGGCCGAGCGGACCATTCCACCAAAGCGGTGGATGGATTGAAGTAATTGCGGGAGTAATGTTCAGCGGCAAAAGCGAAGAGCTAATTCGCCGCGTGCGCCGCGCGATCATCGCCAGGAAAAAGGTGCAGGTCTTCAAGTCGCACCTCGACGAGCGCTACTCGGGGATTTACTCGGTCTCGAGCCACGACGGACGCACCGTCGAGGCAATACCCGCCGACTCCGCGCTACAGATCGGGCAGCAGATCGATCCGATGGCGCACGTCATCGCCATCGACGAAGCTCAGTTCCTCGACCGCGGCATCGTTCCGCTGGTGACGTCGCTTGCTGCAAGAGGCCGCAGAGTGATCGTAGCCGGAACCGATACCGATTTTCGGGGCGAACCCTTTGGCGCGATGCCCGACCTCATGGCGATCGCCGAGGTAGTCGACAAGCTCCATGCGATTTGCGTTCTGTGCGGCGGACCGGCAAGTCGGAACCAGCGGCTCATCGGGGGTCGGCCGGCGCCGTACGATTCACCGCAGATCATGGTTGGCGGGACAGAATCATATGAAGCGCGGTGCAGAATGTGCCATACGGTACCGCCCGGAGACGCCGCGCAGGTTCGTTTACTTTGAACCTGACCTGCGGCTGTCTCGAAAAAGCAATTGTTTATGCGTGACACTGGCGGGAAAGGCTCCTATCTTGCCGAACCGGCCGGAGCGCAACTCTACCTCAATCCCTTGATAGATGATTCTCATCGGACTGACAGGAAATATCGGCAGCGGAAAGTCGGAGGTTGCCAGAATGCTCGCCGACCGCGGGGCTACCATTATAGACGCGGATCAGCTCGCTCGTGAAGCAGTGGAACCGAACACCCAGGCGCTGAAGGACATCGTCAAACGCTGGGGAAAGGATGTCCTCAACAAGGACGGCAGTCTCGACCGAGCTGCCCTGCGGCAGGCGGTTTTCGCCGACCAGACCGAGCTCGATGCGCTCAACCGCATCGTCCATCCGGGAGTGATGCGCTTTCGGGATCGTGAAATTGCGCGGGCGCGAGAACGCGGTGATCAGGTCGTTGTCTGCGTCATCCCGCTCCTCTTCGAGCGCAACCTCACCGAGGAGTACGACGCGATCGTGCTCGTGGACGCTCCACGACCCCTGAGGCTCGAGCGACTGGTGTCGACAAGAGGACTCGAGGAGACGGAGGCGATGAACATGATCGCTGCGCAGATGCCGGCTGAGCTCAAGCGCGCTCGGGCGGACTACTGCATCGACAACGATGGCTCACTCGAGGATCTCGAGCGCGATGTCGATGCGCTTTGGAGCTCTCTTCAGCGAAATGCTGTAGAGAGCGAAACCGAGGCCCGGGTTTCCTGAGCCGTCCTTACCACCGATCCACGAACAAATAAACGGAGCTGAAGTGGCAAACATTCCCGGCGATCTCCTCTACACCGAAGAGCACGAGTACGTCCGGAAGGGAAAAAATCCGGGCGACGCAGTGGAGATCGGGATCACCGACTATGCGCAGGGAGAGTTAGGTGACGTCGTTTACGTCGAGCTACCGAAGGTCGGGACGAAATTCTCGAAGCACGACGTCTTCGGCACTATCGAAGCTGTGAAAGCCGTGTCGGAACTCTTCGCCCCGATCGCTGGCGAGGTGGTCGCGATCAACGATCGTCTCGACAAGGAGCCCGCGCTCGTCAACAACGACCCGTACGGAGCCGGCTGGATGATCAAGCTCAAGCCGACCAGTCCATCGCAGATCGACGCGCTACTCAACTCTGGAGCCTACGAGAAGCATCTGGGAGAGTAGGCTACCGCTTTCCGCCGCTTCTCAGAGCCGCAATAACTTCGTCAGTCGATCTCACGCGTCCGAGCCGCGGAAATATCGTGGTGAGCGCGAACTGGTGCGCGTTCTCCGACAGCGCGGCCATTGCGTCCTCGATAAGAATCAGCGCATAACCGCGCTCGTACGCGTCTCGCGCCGTCGACTCGACACCGAAATTCGTCGCGATGCCGCCGATTGCGATCGTCGTGATTCCGCGCCGGCGTAAATGCAGATCGAGCGCGGTACCATAGAACGCGCCCCACTGCCGCTTCGTTATTCGGATGTCCTTGTCGCTGGTGCCCAGATCAGGCGAGAGCTTGTCCCAGCCCGGCTCGGGAGTTCCCATCATCGGCGCATCCGTCGGCTGGTTGAGACGGTCTTCGCCAGTTGGCGAGTACGAGACGTTCACCAGAACCACAGGCGCGCCGACCTCGCGGAATCGCTTCGCAAGCTTCGCTGACCTCGCGAGCACATCAGCGGCAGAATGAGGACTCGTCTGCCGCTGCAGAACGCCGCCCTGCAAATCGATCAGGACGAGCGCGGTCTCGGCAGCGTTGAGAGTGATTGCTTCGGCCATGCTCAGGTAGAGGCCGCGTCAGCCTCGACGTAGGAATCTGTCGGAAGGCACGAGCACACGAGATTCCTGTCGCCGTATGCGCTCTCGACGCGGGCAACGGCGGGCCAGAACTTCGAGTCGAGCGTCCACTCAGCGGGAAACGCAGCCTTCTCTCTCGAATAGGGATGCGTCCATGCCGTCGCCGTAACGCGCCTGAGC
>DASQPS010000311.1:0-7134 GCA_035643845.1 Gemmatimonadaceae bacterium
CGGGAATGCCAACCCGACGCACACCCTCGGCGTCCACAGCCAGACGAACTGGAACAAGTTCGACTTCAGCTTCCTGGTCAACAGCGCAGTAGGACAGAAGGTTTTCAACAACACCGCGCTGGTGTACGCAACGAAGAGCAACGCCCTTCAGGACAAGAACTTCCTTGCCTCGGCGCTTACCGATCAAATCGGCATCAAGGAGCCGGCGATTTTCTCGTCGCGCTACATAGAGAACGGATCGTTCGTGCGGTTGGCGAACGTCACCGTTGGCTACTCGTTCAACATGCCGGGATTCATGGGAGCCAACATGAAGACAGCACGGGTTTCGCTCTCTGGCGACAACCTGTGGCTTTCCACGCCCTACACTGGCTACGATCCGGAAGTCTATACGGATGCAAGCCTGAACGGCCTGGCGTCACGCGGTACTGACTACCTGCACTATCCCAAGCCGCGCACAATTACCGGAGGTCTTCGTGTCACGTTCTAACCACTACGTGGACCTTATGCGAAATCCACTCATGAAAAAATCATTCAAGGCCGCGACGCTTGCCGGCTTGCTTGCTCTTTCTCCGATTCTCGGATGTACCGACCTCACGGAAGTTCCGAAGAGCGCCATCACACCGAACCAGTACTACAAGAACGAAAGTGAAATCGTCGGTGGTCTTGCCGCCGTTTACAACACCATGCAGCAGGTGGTGCAAAACGGCTACGACCTCTCCGAGATCACGACCGACGAGATGATCGTCCCGACGCGCGGATCTGACTGGTACGACAACGGTCAGTGGCTCGACATGCACTTCCAGACCTGGACCGCGAACAGCTCGGCCTCGCTCGCCTTCGGCGACGGAGCCTGGCAGTCGATGTTCCAGGGAGTGGCGCGCGCTAACGTCCTTCTCAGCGCGATTCAGAACATCGATTTCGCCGACAAGCCAGTCGTAACGGCCGAGATTCGGGCGCTGAGAGCGTACTACTACTTCCAGCTCCAGGATCTATTCGGCGGAGTTCCGATCGTGACCGACATCGAGGTGAAGCCGCGCGCCGCCAACACCCGCGCGGAAGTGTTCGCATTCATCGAAAGCGAGCTGAAGGCGGCTCGCGCGGATCTGCCGGTATCGTGGCCCTCATCGATGAATGGCCGGCTGACCAAAGGCGCTGCTGACGCGATCCTCGCCAGCCTTTACCTGAACGCCGAGGTGTTTACCGGAACGGTGACTACCGCGGGTCTGCAGAAGGGAACGGCTCACTGGCAAGACGCAATCGATGCGGCCGACAGAGTTATCAACTCCGGTCAGTACAGCCTCATGACCGACTGGAGAAAAAACTTTACTGCTGACAACAACACTTCTCCGGAAATCATCATGGCGGCGAAGTTCGCCGCGGCGGACGGACAAGGGCTCGACTTCCTGATGCGGGCGCTCCACTACAACCAGTACACGCCTTCGCCATGGAACGGATTCTCGGCGCTTGCTGACACGTACTTTGCCTTCAACAGCAACGACATCCGCAAGCAAATCTTCCTCGCCGGTCCGCAGGTGAACATCGAGACCGGTCAGCCAGTGACCGATCGTGCGGGCAATCCTTTGATCTTCGATCCAAACATCATCGATCCCACAGCGGCTCCAGAGAATGCCGGAGCGCGAATCGTCAAATGGCCGAACGATCCGGCGCACGTCGCCCAGAACAACGGCAACGATTACGCAACGTTCCGTCTCGCCGAGATGTACCTGATCAAGGCGGAGGCGATGAACGAGCTGGGTCAGACGGCGGCAGCAGTGGCGTTGGTCAACTCCACAACTCGCGCTCGTGCGTTTGCAGGAGCTGCCGAGTGCCCGTCGTGCCAGGCGACTCCGAATCCAATCGTAGCGAATGACCAGCAGTCGTTCCGCGACGCGATCCTGCAGGAGCGTCTCTTCGAGCTCACTGCCGAGGGCAAGCGCCGTCAGGATCTGATCAGAATGGGCAAATTCACAAGCGGTACCTGGACGTTCAAACCGGCCAATACGCCGCCGTACAAGGTCCTTATGCCGATTCCCCAGCCGGAGCTCGATGCCAATCCGCTCCTGAAACAGAACGCGGGGTACTAGGCTGGCAGTTCCAATTGTGTAATGGCCTGCTCCCTTCTCGGGAGCAGGCCATTATGCAATACACACCTTTCCGCGCGTCCGCTGCTCGTTCGCGACCGCCGCTTTCGCCGCCATTCTCTTGTTGATTGTGAGCAGTTGGATTGAAAGGGCCTCGAGGTCGAGGCTACGGCTGGTCTTTGCCGCAGTGTGGCTCGCTGGCTGTGCACCGCAGGATTCGCAGGACAACACCGCGAGTCAAACGAGCCCCCCCGCAGTCGATGGGCATCTCTTCACGAAACTTCCGCCTGCCTACACCGGAATTGCTTTCGAGAATCGCGTCGAGGCGACTGCCACTCTCAACGTGTTCAATTACCGGAATTTCTATAACGGCGGCGGAGTCGCGACGGGAGATTTGAACGGCGATGGTCTGCCGGAAGTGATGCTGACGTCGAACCTTCACGGCAATCGCCTTTATCTCAATCGGGGACACTTTCATTTCCAGGACGTCACGAAGGAATCCGGCGTCGGTGGAAAGGGATTTTGGGCGACGGGCGTGACATTCGCCGACGTCAACGGCGACGGATTGCTCGATATCTATGTGTGTTACGCGGGCAATGTCGCGGGCCAGAAGAGAGCGAACGAGCTGTACATCAATCAGGGCGTCGGCGCGAATGGGATCCCGACGTTCAGGGAAGAAGCAGCGCAGTACGGTCTCGCTGACGAGGGATTCTCGACCCAAGCGGCGTTCCTGGACTACGATCGCGACGGCTATCTGGACATGTACCTCCTGAGTAATTCGTCGCGCGCCGTTACGAGCTTTGGACTCAAGAACACCCGCGAGGTGCGCGATTCATTGGGCGGCGACAAGCTATTTCACAACGATGGTCGTGGGCATTTCACAGATGTGAGCGCCAAGGCTGGAATCTTCGGCAGCGAGATCGGGTTGGGACTCGGAGTTGGCGTCAGCGATCTCAATCGCGATGGATGGCCCGATATCTACGTCTCGAACGATTTCTTCGAGCGCGACTATCTCTACATCAACAATCACGACGGGACGTTCAGCGAGCAGCTTCCGAAGGCGATGCCCTACAGCAGCTACTTCTCAATGGGCCTGGACATCGCCGACGTGAACAACGACGGGCTGCCCGACGTTTATACGACCGACATGCTGCCTGAGGACGAATATCGTCTGAGGACGACGTCTGCGTTCGAGAGCTGGCAAGTCTATCAGGCGAAAGTGCAGAACGGTTTTCACTCCCAGTTCATGCGGAACATGCTCCAGATCAACAATGGCAACGGGACGTTCAGCGACGTCGGCCAAATGGCGCGCGTCGCGCAGTCGGACTGGAGCTGGAGTGCTCTCATCGCCGACCTCGACCTGGATGGAAACAAAGACATCTTCGTCACCAACGGGCTCGCGAAGGACGTTACGTCCCAGGACTACATCGCCTTTCTTGGCAATGCCCGCACGATGGACATGGCGACGAAATCCGGAAAAGTCGACTTCAGGGCGCTGACTGATGCGATGAGCTCGACGAAGCTGCCCAACTACGCTTTCCACAACAACGGCGATCTGACCTTCACCAACGAGAGCGGTTCCTGGGGATTGGATACGCCGAGTTTCTCGAATGGCGCATCGTACGCGGATCTGGATGGCGACGGCGCGCTCGATCTCATCGTCAACAACGAGAACGACACGGCCTCGATCTATCGGAACAACGCCCGCGTGCTCAGTGCGAATCGTTATCTACAGGTGGCGCTCAACGGCGAGGGCCACAACCGCTTTGCAGTCGGCGCCAACGTCACAATCGAGACCGGGAAGAAAACGCTCTTCCAGGAAGTGTCGCCCACTCGCGGTTTCCAGTCGAGCGTCGACTACGTGCTCACGTTTGGCGTTGGAACGGTCGATACGCTCGATAAGGTGACGGTCGATTGGCCGGACGGCCGCCAGTCGGTGTTGCAGAACGTCTCGACCAACCAGAGACTGCGCATCAATCAGGTGGGATCGTCAGCGGCCGCCACCATTCCGCGCAACACGACTCCGTTGTTCACGGATGTGACGAGCAGGACTCCCATCGACTTCGTACACCGCGAGAACGATTACGTCGACTTCGATCGCGATCGACTAATGCCCAAGATGCTCTCGATGGAAGGGCCGGGCGTCGCGGTCGCGGATGTAAACGGTGATGGCCTGGACGACGTCTTCATTCCGGGCCCAAAAGGCGAGGCCAGTGCGCTGCTCATACAGCGCAGGGACGGCAGTTTTGTCAGGAGCAACGAAAAGCTTTTCGCCGGGGACAGCCTATCAGAAGACGTCAGCGGCGTTTTCTTCGACGCGAATGGGGACGGCCACCCCGATCTTTATGTCGTTACGGGCGGCACTGAGTTCTCGGAGATCGCGTCGCCGCTCGAGGACAGACTCTACCTGAACGACGGCAAGGGCAATTTCCGGAAAGCGCTTGATGCGCTGCAGCCACTCGAGATCAGCGGCTCCCGTGCTGCGGCTGCGGATTACGATGGCGATGGCAACGTGGACATCTTCGTCGGCGGTCGGTCGGTGCCGGGCCGTTACGGACTCGATCCTCAGAGTGTGCTCCTCCACAACGACGGCAAGGGACACCTCACCGACGTGGCGGACGTAGCTGCACCGGGCCTGTCGCGCGTCGGTATGGTCACCGACGCGGTATGGAAAGACGTCGACGGAGACGGCAGACTCGATCTCGTCGTTGTCGGTGACTGGATGCCACTCACCATCTTCAGAAACGCAGGCCACGGCAAGCTTGCCCGGATGACCGTTCCCGGTCTCGAAAAAAGCAACGGCTGGTGGAATCGGGTCATCGCCGGCGATTTCACCGGAAACGGCAGAGTGGATTTCATTGTCGGCAATTTCGGCGTCAATTCGAGGATCCGCGCGACGGCCAGCGAGCCGGTTTCGATGTACGTCAAGGATTTCGCTCACACCGGATTCGTCCAGCAGGTCGTTTCGTATTACAACGGCGGAAAGGAGTATCCGCTCGAGCTGCGCGACGATTTGATTGGATCGCTTGGCTTTCTCAAGAACCGCTACCCGACCTACAAATCCTACGCGCGTCAGACAATTCCAGAGATCTTCGCACAAAACGAGCTCGGCGACGCTGTCGTCAGAAAAGCCTACACATTTGCGACGACGCTTTTCCGAAACAACGGAGACGGTTCGTTTACGATGATCCCGCTTCCCGCGGAGGCGCAGGTCGCACCGGTGTTCGGAATTCTTGCGCAGGACTTTGACGGCGATGGCAAACCCGACCTTCTGTTCGCCGGGAACTTCGACGGTCTCAAACCTGAGCTCGGGAAAATGGAGGCGAGCTACGGGCTATTTCTTCGCGGGGACGGCAAGGGACACTTCACTCCGCTGCGCGCAGTCGACAGCGGTTTCTTCGTCACGGGTCAAGTGCGCGACATCGCGCGCGTGCACACTGGCAGCGGCGATAAATACCTCGTCGCGCGCAACAACGACCGTCCGCTGTTGTTCCGCTCCACTCCGACCGTTGCCAGCCGGAAAGGACCGAGCTAATGCGAATGCTTGGTCTTGATGATGACGACGCCGTTACCCGCGCGAACACCGTACAGCGAAAGGCTCGCTGGGTCCTTGAGCACTTCGATGGAAGCGATATCGTGCGGATTGATGCCCTCCAAAGCTCCGCCCGGGCCGGGCTGGATCGGAGTCCCGTCGATGATAAAGAGAGGCTCGGTGCTGCCCATGAAGGTGCCGATGCCGCGAATCTGGATCGAGAGACCGCCGCTCGCGGAGCGGGCGACTGTGACTCCCGGGACATGTGCCTGGAGGGCCATCGCAATCGACTCGTCGGGGCTGCGGTCCAAGTCCGCGGAGGTTACGATTGAGCTGACGCTCGAGCTTACGGGCGCCACATCATCTATTGGTGGCCCTCCATTGCCTGACGCACAGCCAGTCATGACTCCGGCAAGGAGACCGCAGAAGATGGGAACTTGCTGCTGAAGGATTGCCATTTTCTTGTAGGCGCAATGGCCTGTAAAGAACCGCTGTGTCAGGTCGCATTAGGTATGCCCGCTGTCACGCGTACGTACGTTCTCGCGATATACCAGAACGGCGAAGCGATTCAACGCCGGCTGAGTTGCGCGAGTCACAGATGACGTTTGCAATGGAGAAAAAAAGATGGGAGTAGACACCCGCCACGTAATCGGTCGCTTCGGCTCAGCGCTTGCCTCACTGTTTTTGATTTCAGTGCTGTCTGTTGCTGCGCGCGCGCAAGACACGCTGGTTGTCACTTCGCCCGACGGGCGCAACAAAGTTGGTGTTGGTGTCCACGACGGTCAGCTTTTTTACACGCTGACGCGCGACGACCGCAAGCTGCTCCTCCCATCCATGCTCGGCTTCGAGTTCAAGGGCGCTCCAACCCTTCGCGATGGGCTGCGCATTACCGGATCGAGCCGCTCGTCGCACGACGAGACGTGGACGCAGCCGTGGGGCGAGGTCGAACACGTGCGCGATCATCACAACGAGCTTCGCGTGTCGGTGGCGGAGACAACTGCACCGGCGCGTCACTTTGATTTTGTAGTGCGTGCCTTCAACGATGGAATCGGATTCCGCTACGAGGTTCCGGCGCAGCCCGCTCTCGGTGATTTCGTGATTTCCGAAGAGCTTACCCAGTTCAATCTCGCCGACGATGCAAAAGCATGGTGGATCCCTTCGAACAGGGGGCGACTCGATCGCTCGGAGATGTTGTATTCGTCGTCGCCGGTTAGCGTGATCGACAGCATCCAGACGCCGCTCACCATGGCGACGCGCGACGGCAAGACGTTCATGGTAATTCACGAGGCCAATCTGACCGACTACGCGCGAATGAACCTCGCGGGTCCGCGCATGGACGGACGATTGCTGCGCGTCGCGCTCGCGCCCTGGCAGAACGGCGACAAGGTGAGAGGTCACACTCCTTTCGTGACTCCGTGGCGGACAATCCAGCTCGCGGACAAAGCGGCCGACCTCTCTCCATCGGTCCTCGGCCTCAATCTCAACCCACCCAACGCACTCGGCGACGTGAGCTGGGTGAAG